>PGXT01000033.1:26201-28655 GCA_002839285.1 Spirochaetae bacterium HGW-Spirochaetae-5
CGGGGAATCAGGGTTACATTATACGAAAAAGGAACATACAAAAAACTGGGACACGACTGGTCCGATGCAGTTGAACGGTCTGCAATAGAAGCAGCGGGTTTTCCAATTCCTGAACGAAGAGATGGGCAATGGCACGGCAGGTATGTTAAAGACGATTCCGGCCGTGGACTTTATGAACCTCATGCTGTTGACAAACTTACAGTCTACTCACCCGACTACTCCTCAGCCAAAATGATAACATTTAAGATGATTACACTGGACCGTCAGAATTTTGCTCAGCTTTTAGCTGATCAGGCAAAGGAAGCCGGTGCGGACATACAGTACGGATTTTCAGGAACCTCTCTTCTGTATCGTGAAACCGGTAAAGAATCTCTGGACGGAGTGGAAGTTTACGGGGTTAAAATAAAAAATGAGGCTACCGGCGAAGAGTCAGAAGTAACGGCAGATCTGGTTGTTGAGTCATCCGGATTCAGCTCTGTACTAAGAACAAGCCTTCCCGCTTACACAGGGATAGCTGATCCATTCAAAAAAAGCGACTTTGCCATTGTTCACCGCGAAGTCCGGAAACTCGACAGGAAGCTTACTGAAACAGATATCTACCCCGATCATTACAGGTACGGTTTTTTTACAGGATATCAGTGGACACATGTTCACAGCGACGGACGTATTGATGTAGGGGCCGGTGTTCAGAATAAGGAATCCAATCCCGATCCGGAAGATCTTATAAAGGAGTGCATATCCCGTCACCCGTCAATTCTTAAGGAAAAAATACGCGGAGGGAGAAGCCTCTGCATAGTGGGATTACCGTTAAAATCATTTGTAACAAACGGATTTATGATTCTGGGAGACGCAGCCGCCACATCGGTGCCGACCACAGGATGCGGTGCAGGCTCGGCAATGTTTGCTGCACTATGGGCAATTCCGTCAATCGAAGCTTCGGCAAATAAAGGGAGAGCTGATATCTCCACTCTCTGGGGACTTAATAAAGCATTCTATCTGGATAATACCAGGGGCTCACATATTGCAGCATTATCGGCTTTGCGTGTGATACTGCAGACTCTAACCCACGAAGAGTTAAACTTTCTGTTTAACAAAGATATCATGGATGAAGCTTCACTGGAGAGCGCAATAAACGGTGTTTATGTTAAGCCATCATTACGGCAGATGATTAAAACTCTTACACGGGGCATAACTCATCCCTCGACTCTTGCTACACTAAGCAGGGCAAATTCAGAGGGGAATAAAATGCTTGCACACTACAAAAAGTATCCCGCTGCTTATGATTCTGAAAAATATGCAGAATGGAAAAAGGGAGCAGATGAGATTTTTCATGAAGCTCCTGAAAATTAAAATCATCACTGCGTTAATAATTCTACTCCCCCTGTTATCCATGGCTTCATCAGATTCATGTCTGGAAAAATGGGAGGAGTTTTCACATAGAACAGAAAAGATTCAGCTAAAAAACTGGATTAGAACAACTGCTTTTAATATTCTCTCAAAAAATAAAGATGCCGCATATCCAGATATTGAACTCCCCGCACAGCCAGAGTGCACCGGTCTGTTCATAACTCTCATACGAAAAGGAAAAGTCCGGGGATGTTACGGAGCATTCACTCACAGATACAACTCCCCTGCTGACATACTCAAAGATTATATAAAGGGGGCGCTATACCTTGACCCGCGGCATACCCCTCTTGAAAAATACGAACTTGAAGAGACCGAGATTGTTCTGACAGTTACATCAAAACCTGAACCTGTTGATGATATAAATAATGTTGACATTTCAAATTTCGGTCTGTTCATTGAATGTGAAGATTCATCCGGGACAGTGATTGTTCCTGCAGAATATAAAACTCCCCGGAGGGGGACTTAAAAAGATGTTGATAAATCATATTAGTTTTTTCAGAAACAATTCGCAAATATTATATTCAAGTCCCCCTCCGGGGGATTTAGGGGGCTGTTAGGTCTGATTGAATAATAGATTACTACTTTAATCCGAGTAGTAATTAGACTCAAAATCATCTACACATGGAGTTTAAAATGAAACGTTTAAGATTATTTTTTTCGGTAATTATGCTTCTTGCCGGTCTTGTTCTTATAAGCAGCGCGTCATCGGATGTTCTGACAAATGAAGAGGGGAACACTGTCTTCTCTAAAAGTTCTGTCAACCTTGAAAAGTCATACATCGAAGGAACGATAACTGATTCCGCTACGGGGAAACCGGTTAAAGGGGCAATGGTTGAGATCAAAAATTCAACCAGAGGTGTCGGGTATTACAAAACTTCAACTGATAATTCAGGTTACTACAAGATAAATGATTTTATACCATATATCCGTTACGACATAGAGATAACTGCTCCCGGTTATGTTTCATATATCGAAACTGCAGCTTTTACCAGTGTAAAAAATAATCTTAAACTCACAAAGGAATCTATAATTACCGGAACTGTAAAA
>PGXT01000210.1 GCA_002839285.1 Spirochaetae bacterium HGW-Spirochaetae-5
AAGATTGTCCGGATTGAGAAGAGTTCAAAAATAGTAGAGAAGACTATTCATCTGAAGGTCGAAAGGGATAAGAGTACCGCCAGTACACCTCTTTCTTTTTACAACACCGGAAAGTATGCGGTTGAGCTTTACAAGGACCAGGATAAATTGGGAGAAAGCGAGATAGAGGTTACGGAAGTTTACTGAACAATAATTGCAGTTTATTCTCTTGTTTAAAAAATAGAATATAAGTTGGAAGTACTGTATACTTTTTCTGAAGTTTGATACTGAATTGATAACCAAACAGGGTCATTTTGAAATATCTCTGTCACTGATCAACAAAGATTAACCCACTTATGTGAAAAGACAAACAAATTTTTCTTGACTCGTTGTAATAAAGTGCATTATAATATGTTTTAATTCTAAAAATAGTAAATTCTGCGTATTTTCACATCAAAATTAATGAGGAATTAAATGTTAAAGTTTGGGAAAATAATATTTCTGTGTATTCTCGTATCTACAGTTACATTATCAGGTTGCGGTGGGGGTGGTGCCGGAAGTGATAATATGCCAGGAGGTGGTGATGATTTACCTGATGATGCACAGAGTGTTCAAATTGATACCTCTTTTGGTTTAAATGGGGTGACTATAACGAATATAAATAACTGCAATAATATATTAAAAGCAATAATTATTCAACCAGATGATAAAATAATTGCAGCTGGTTCGAATAATACAAACGGAGCAAACGAAGACTTTATAATCGTAAGATATAATAAAGACGGTACACTGGATGCTAGCTTTGGAACTGGCGGTTATTCAACATATGAAAAATCTGGAACAGATGATGAGTTGGTGGCCGTTACTCTACTTCCTGACGGTCGGATTATTACATGTGGATATAATCGTGTACCTTACAGTGTTGATTATAAGCAAATGATAGTATGTTATAACTCAGATGGTTCAATCAATGAGGATTTTGGTATAAATGGAATAATTAATAATGTTCCTGGAATTATATATGATGTAAAAGCGTTAGCAGACGGTAATTTCCTTGTTTGCGGTTATAATCTTTCAGGTTTGGGTTGGAACAATGCGTTTGTTGCTAAATATAAACCAGATGGAACACTGAACACAGATTTTAATAATACAGGTTCTCGTTCCTTCATTATGACCGGTTATACAACCTCCAACTGTGCATATAGTATTTCAATTTATTCCGACAAAATATTTGTAGCGGGTAAGGGTCAAACGGAATTAAATGGAGGTACTGTATCAATTATAAAATGCCTTAACATGAATGGGACCGATGATACTATGTTTGGGGCAGAAAGTTTGGTTATTGTGGATGTGAGGCCAGGTTTTGATGATTATTTTAATAAAATAGTAGTCAGCAGCAATAACAAAATTTATGTCACCAGTTACAGATATGTATACCCCGCACATACTAATTTTAATGTTATGTGTTATAATCTTAACGGCTCAATAGATACAACTTTTGGAACAGATGGTGTGTTAACAGCTTCTGTTTCAAATTATAGTGATGACCCGTCTGATATTATTGTTTTAAATGATGAATCGTTATTTACCTGTGGTGTAGGAACAACTATGACGGATTACGATTTTGCATTTGCCAAGTTTTCTGCCAGCGGAATACTAGATTGCGATTTTGATGGTGATGGTAAAATGCTCTATCAGCTAAGTGATAAACAAGACCGCTGCAGAGCTTTGGGGGTTCAGTCAAACGGAGATATTATAGCGGCTGGTTATTCAAAAAATATCAATAATTATGATTTTGCAATAATGCGTTTTAAAATAAATGCTCAATGATATATTATTGTTGGATAAACATCTGTTTTTTTTATTTAAAAAAAGTTCACTTAAAATTTAAAATTGAGAAGATATAAAAATACAAAGTGATATGTCTACCCTTGGAGATGTAGTACAAATTGTAAGACTGATTATATTCAGTGTACCCAGTTGACTTCAGAATTTTTTGGTATGATTTTATTTGAGGTTTTGAGCATTTACTGAAAAAAAAACACCAGAGGATTACGCTGAACTCTCTGGTGTTTACACACTTTTATTTTTATTTAGATATTAATTTTCTTTCTCTGCCAGTCTCCTTTTATCTTCCATATAAACAACAATTACAAGAAGTATTGCTCCGGCAATTATAACAGCATCGGCAATGTTGAATGTGCCGGGGATTAATCTGTCATAGATGTTACCCAGGGCCCCGCCGATAATCAGCGCCATGGCTACCCTGAAAAGAGCGGGCATGAGTTTTTCATAAAAATAGTATGCAACCATAATCAGCAGAACAATAACCGAAACAATCAGGAAGAAATTTTTGTATCCCTGCATTATGCCGAATACTCCCCCCTGATTATAGGTTAAGTCAAATCTGACGAATCCGCCGAAAAAATCGTATCTGTCATAGAAGCCCAGGTGCTTAAGTGCCAGATTTTTTGTTACAAGGTCTGCAATAAAAGCTGCTGCCACTACAAAAGCCGGAATGATATGTTTTTTCATTTAGTTATTTTCCCGATTAAATATTTTTTACTACTGCGGTACATCTTGCGCATAGTTCCGGATGCTCCGGATCACTACCCAGCTGCTCGAAGAAGTTCCAGCATCTGACACATTTTTTACCTTCACTCTTTGATGTTGAAATAGAAGACGAATCGTAAGCCGTGAGTCCGCTGTCACTATCGGCTATTAGAACTTTTGCCACCTGAAGGAATCTTCGAAGCTCCTCTTCACCCATTTCGCTCATGAGTTTTCGGGTCGATTCCTCTTTTGCAAAGACCTTTATGTCCGCCTCAAGAGAAGTTTTTATTATCTTGTCTTTTCTAAGATCTTCAAGAGATTTGAGAAGATCTTTTTTAATCTCGGCAATTTTGTTTATCCGGTCGTGAACTTCAGGATTGTTATACTTCTCATCAAGAGTATAGTACTTCTCCATATGAACGGATCCCTTCATCCCCATGAAATCCCAGATCTCTTCAGTTGTGAATGAAAGCACTCGACATAGAGGATATCTTTTGATACGTCAAAGTATATTGAAGATAGTTCAACCGCGCAGAAGTTGAGTATCTTTCTGTAAACCATGTGGAATTCGAACTTCTCGTAATGTTTGATTACGCTTTCTGACAGGTGATAGAGTTTGTGAAGCAGCCACTTGTCCACATCTGTAAGATCTTCATATGGAACTTTATCCACATCGGTGAAATCGGCAATGTTCCCGATTATATACTTCATTGTGTTACGGATTCTTCTGTAAGAATCGGCAACCTGATTCATCATGTTCATCCCAATTCGGACATCGTTTCTGTAATCTTCCGATGATACCCACATTCTGAGGATATCGGCGCCGAATTGTTCGATGAGTTTTTCAGGGGCTATAACATTACCGACTGATTTACTCATGGCCTTTCCGTTTTCATCAAGGACAAATCCGTGAGTAAGAACAGTTTTAAAGGGTGCACGTCCGCGAAGTGCAAGTGCAGGCCAGAGGGATGACTGGAACCAGCCCCTATGCTGATCGCTCCCTTCGAGATACATATCCGCCGGCCAGCTGAGTTCAGGCCACTTTTCGTTATCGAGAACAGCAAAGTGTGAAACTCCTGAATCGAACCAGACATCAAGTATGTCGTACTCTTTTATAAGATTATCCGATCCGCATGAACACTTTGTCCCTGCGGGTATAAGTTTTTTTACATCATCGGAGTACCATGTATCTATTCCATCTTTAAGCGCAATATCCGCAAAGAACTGAACAGACTCGGCAGTCATAAGATTTTTATTGCAGTCTCCGCATTTGAATGACGGGATTGGAACTCCCCATGACCGCTGTCTTGAAAGACACCAGTCGGGGCGTGTGTCAACCATCCCTCTGAATCTCGATTCGCCCCATGTGGGAACCCACTCGGTAGCATCAACAGCCTCGGAACCTTTCTTTCTCATTCCGTCATGATCCATACTGAAGAACCACTGTTCTGTAGCTCTGTAAATAAGCGGTTTTTTACATCTCCAGCAGTGGGGATATGAGTGCTCGATTTTTGAAGTGAAAATCAGTGCATTTTTACTCTCGAGAAGTTTTATAATTTCTGGATCTGCCTTGAATACATGAATCCCCTTCATTTCAGGGAAGTCAGAGGTATATTTGCCGTAATCGTCAACAGGGCAGTATACATCAAGACCGTGGGCAAGTCCAGCGATGTAGTCATCATGTCCATGTCCCGGAGCTGTGTGTACAATACCTGTTCCTGCTTCAAGTGTTACATGGCGTCCGAAAAGAACTTTTGATTCTCTCTCTATGAAAGGATGGCGTACATGCAGCTCAGCTATATCCGCAGGGGTCAGTTCAATCACTTCTGAGTGTTTAAGTCCAGTTGCGGATTCGAACTGCTCAAGAAGACCCTTTGCAAGTATAAGATATTCATCGTTAAATCTGTATGAGCAGTAATCAAATTCGGGATGAAAGCTCACACCGAGATTTGCAGGTATTGTCCATGGAGTTGTAGTCCATATAACAACAGATGTTTTATCCTTATCTCCGCCGAATTTTATTGAAGATGCCTCAATGGGAAATTTTACATAAATAGATGAAGATGTATGCATGTCGTATTCAACTTCAGCTTCCGCAAGGGCTGTTACGCATGTGGGGCACCAGTAGATCGGCTTTTTATTTCTGCTGATGTATCCCTTTTTGAGAATCTCGCCGAAGACCTCAACTATACGCGCTTCGTAATCGGGTGTCATGGTTTTGTAAGGATTCTCATAGTCTCCGAAAACGCCGAGTCTCTTGAACTCCTCCATCTGAATTCCCACATACTTTTCAGCGGATTCCCGGCACTTCCCTCTCACCTCAACCTTTGACATCTCCTTTGCCTTATCTCCAAGCTCTTTTGTGACAAGCAGCTCAATGGGGAGACCGTGGCAGTCCCATCCGGGAACATATGGAGATTTGAACCCCATCATTGTTTTATGTTTTACTATTATATCTTTCAGAATTTTGTTAAGCGCATGTCCCACATGAAGGTGACCGTTCGCGTAAGGGGGACCGTCATGTAGAATATATGTTTTTTCACCTTCGCGTGATTTCTGAATCTGCTCGTAAATTTTTTCATCGTTCCATTTCTTTACAATTGCAGGTTCTTTCTGAGGCAGATTAGCCCTCATGGGGAAATCGGTTACCGGAAGGTTGACTGTTTTTGAATAATCCATTTGGTCCTCTTAATTCGTGACATTTAGTATTTTAAAGGGTTTAGAAAAATTAAATCCCGGTAAACAGGAGTGACCTGACGGGACTTTTCAGCGGTTCAGGCCTCTGAAACCCTGATAAAATCAAATTAAAAGGTCTTTTCTGCGGAATATGGTGGATAACGCGGGCAAAGCCCCCGTTATCCACCATATTCCCTGCACGGCGCGGAGCGCTGTGCCTTCAAAAATAATGTATTATCGTTATTAAATTGTTGTGCAAAAAAAATATTGACTAATTATACCAGGTATACTACATCAGTTTAATGGGTATACTAAAATGAAATCAAAAAATAAAGCAATGGAAGAGCGTGTTTTAAAAAACGCACAGAATTTTGTCTCTAATTACGGGGTGAAGGGGTGGAGCATGGATGACCTTGCCTCTGCCGCCGGGATCACCAAGCGTACTCTTTATAAGATCATAAGTTCAAAGGAACAGCTGGTACATGATATTGTGTTTCATGAAATCAGGGAAAACGCAGATGCATTTGTGCAGATTCTTCAGACAGGCCCGGATTTTAAAGAGTACATCGATCTTATAATATTCAGAATCCCTGAGCTGCTTAAGAACAGCTACATAAACAGATATCGTGATATCCTTCATGAATACCCTGATATTGAAGCTGAGCTGGTGCGGGAAAATGAAAAAGTTAAAAGCACCATGAGGGATTTTTTTCAGAGAGGAGTAGAGAAAGGCTATCTCCGGAAAGAGATAAATCCCGATCTGATCAATGACATGCTTGCCTCTGTCATGATATTTTTTGTGAAGTACAGCGACTCGCAGGAAGCGGCTACGGAAAAGATCCGCGAGGCTTTGAGGTATTTGCTTCACGGATGTATAAATCCCGCAGAGCATAAAATATAAGCAAAGGGGTAAATATGTATAATCGATTGTTATCAATACTTTCTATTCTCTATAAAAATTTCTAATTGCTATACCATATATAAAATTCGATAATGATATAAAAAATTTTCTTTCACTGGATCATCCTCATCGCCTTGCGCTTGATCATTATGACGGAGTGTTCGGCACGAGTCAGATGATCTTTATCGGGGTTGAATCAGAGAATGCATACTCAAAGGAGACACTTGAGTATATCAAGTGGATCAAGGAGATGGTGGAGAGACTGAACTGGAGTTTTCCTGCAGAAAATATTTCCCGCGAACTTGGTCTCACTGGTGATGAATCTGTGAAGCTGATTGAGCTGGTCAATCAGAATGAAGTGAGGGGGAAGGATGAGCTTAAGTCTCTGCTGGAAAACCCTGACCGCTTAAACTCCGAAGCTTTTGTTGAAAATAATGCGGCTAAAAAGATTTCAAATGCTGTAAAGAAGGTCTCACTCGAGAGAGTTCTCGAATTGTATAAGCTTCCTGTTAATGATATTAAATCAGTTTTAAATATTGATTATGTGCGCGGTGAGGGGGACAGGTTTGTTGTGGAAAAGCTCATTGATCCTGATAAGATTGATGACAATTCTGTTGCTGATATGCGTGGAAGGGTGAAGAGCTGGAATCTCTATGATAAAATTCTTTTTTCAAGTGATGATACTCTTACGGTAATGTCAATTGAAATGAACTCAATAGATATTAATCTCCGCCAAAAGTTTAATATTGAAATTGAGAAAAGAATCAAGGAAAATCCCCGCAGCGGTCTTAATGTTTATATAGCAGGTGAGCCTGTTGTTTCAGACAGGGTGAGCTCATCTACACGTAGTGATCTCGGGTGGCTGCTACCCTTTGTACTTATTGTAATGGTTCTGATTCTCACTGCTGTTTTCAGGCATTACGAAGGGGTTCTCTTTCCGATGATGGGAATAATCATCTCGATTATCTGGACAATGGGGACCATGGTTGTATTAAACATTCCAATGAGCATGGTGAGTATAACTGTTCCCACTGTACTTGCAGCTGTGGCCAGCGCGTACGGGATACACTTTATGACTCACTACTATATGAGCCGTGAAAATTCAAGATATGAATCTTCAATGGAGAGTATGAAAGTGAGCGGGCTGGCAATTATTATGGCGGCCCTTACAACTGTTGTAGGTTTCGGATCTCTTGCAACATCGGATATGACTCATATTAAAAATTACGGAATTATAACTGCAATCGGAGTATTTTATTCTCTTGTTGTTTCAATAGTGTTTATCCCTGTTTTTCTTATGCTCAGGAAGAGTACTAAACCTCACCTGAAGTTTGTCGATAAGGAGTATGATTCATCAGACTTCAGTTCCCGTTTCCTTAAATTTCTCCGCAGATATACCGGGAATCGTCCCGGCACTGTACTTGCAGTGAGTCTTCTTATCGTCTGTCTTTCGATCTACGGAATAAAAAGTATTGAACTCAGCATGAACTCCATGGATTTCTTTCAGGAGGGTTCGGATATAAAGATCGCTGAAAACCATCTGAACAACAAACTTGCAGGAACGCAGATTCTCGATATCAATATTGAAAGTATCGATGGTACCGAGGTTATAACTCCTGCTGTACTTGAAAAAATTGAGAATTTCCAGAAAGATATAACATCAAAATTCAGCGATGTGGGGAAGACCATCTCTGTAAACGATTATCTGAAAAAGATGAATATGGAGATGAATGGAGGCAAATCTGAATATAACAGACTCCCCGATAACGCCGCGATGACCCGGGAGTACATGCTCTTATACTCCGGTGATATTGACGGAGTGATAACACGGAATCTGGATAAGCTGCGTATTCATATAAGTATTAAGCGCGGGAAGATTTCCGATCAGATGATTATACGGGAGTATGCGCTGACATATTTTGATGAGGCATTCAGGAGTGACAATAAAGTTAAAGTGGAGTCTTCGGGATTTATGGATCTTATAATGGAGGCTAATAGTCTTATTGTCGAAGGGCAGGTAAGCAGTCTACTACTTTCCCTTGCGGTTGTTGCAGTTCTAATGGCTCTTATATTCAAAAGTTTCAGTCTGACATTGATTTCAATGATACCGCTTGTTGTGGGTATTGCAATGAATTTCGGAGTTATGGGGTTATTGGGGATACCTCTTAATGCGGTTACATCTGTTGTGGCATCTATCTCAATAGGTATGGGTATAGATTATTCGATTCACTTTATAAATCAGTACCGTGTATCATATGCAGAGAGCGACGATATAGATACTGCTGTTGCCAGGACTTATGAAGGGACAGGGAGAGCGATACTTTCGAATGTAGTATCTGTCACTGCGGGTTTTCTTGTGCTGATGTTTTCAAAATTTCCGATCATACAGCAGTTCGGCGGACTGATTGCGTTTACGGTTGCTTCAACTGGATTTGCAGCGATAATAATTATTCCTGCGGCACTGAAAATTTCGGGGAGGCCCCCTAAGCAATAATATAGTGAACAAAACTTATCGCACCCTAAATCCCCCGTGAGGAGACTTGAAGATAGTATTTACTGATAATTATTTTTAGTTTTTATTGTTTATAAACATTTTTTAAATAATCGCGGGCGGTTTACTTTCACTTGCTGCCGGTGCGGTTTCTGCGCAGGATAATCTTTCCGGTGAGGAGATTGCAAAGAGGGCACATAGTGTAAATAAATCTGCATCGGGGATTATTCTGAAGGGTCAGCTCTCTATGAAGAATATGGTAAACGGTTCCACTGAGTCGCGTAAGGCGGTGGTTATGACTGTTACTAAAGGGGGACTCACACAGGCTCTGATCAGGTTCACAGATTCGTCTTACAGCGGAACAACAATGCTTACAGTTGAACGGCCCGGTAAAGATAATCTTCAGTATCTTTATCTTCCATCGGTAGGGAGTCCGCGGCAGATAGAAGGTTCGGACCGGGAGAATAACTTTGTTGATACAGACTTCAGTAATGAGGATCTTGGAGGATCGCGTATCGCAGATTATAATTATAAGCGCCTGGCGGATCAGAAGACCGGAGCATATGACTGTTATGTTATTGAGAGATTCCCGAAAAACAGTTCGTCGAAGTACAGCAGGCATGTTGTTGTAATAGATAAGGCTACAATGATTCCGCTTAACATCCAGTTTTACGGCCGCTCAGGCAGAGTGGTAAAGACAATGCGTGCGGGTCAGATCAGGAATATAGGAAACAGCATAAATATTCCCATGTATCTTGAGGTTGTAGATATTGAAAAGAAACGTCAGACAACGTTGAGTGTCGCAGCCGCTGAGGAGAAAGCTCTGAATCAGGGATATTTTAACCGTAACAGAATGAGCGCTAAATGGGCCGAGCAGTAAACAATAAAGGTTTGTGATGATGAAGAAAAATAAATTTTTGATAATGATATTTACAGCAGCTGCCGGGTTTGTTATTAATACTTTTCAGGCTTATGCTGCAATAGGTGTAACCGGTGATGTGAGTGTGAAAAATCAGACCGGTATTCATGAAGGTGACATTTACCGTAACTATCTTAAAGCGGATGTTGTATTCAACGAGAGTTTTGAGAATACCGAAGTAAAGGTTATCCTCCGGGGGGAGGAGGATTCTCTCCGGCCCGATGAGGGTGAAGAAAACTACGGATATTATCTCAGAGATGACAGGGGATCAAAGAGAGTTTATCTCCGTGAAGCATACATCAGTCATGACATTTACTTCGAATCGTATATAGATAGTGTAAACATAAAGATGGGGCGGTTGATATATACATGGGGGACTTCGGATGAAGTAAAGCCTGTGGATATTATAAATCCGCAGGATTATTCGAATCTGTATTTTACGCCTATACGTGAAAGAAAGTACGGAGTAATAAGCGGTGCAATGTCGGTTTTTATTACCGAAAACTTTTTCATCGAAGGAGTTGCAGTACCGGAGTTTCGTCCGTCAGAGATGGCATCATCTGTTTTTGTAACAAATCAGATGCTCGAAATTTCCGGGAATGCGGGTCTTTATACTCTTAATGATCCTGTTTTGCCGGAAGAAAAAATTTCCGGCAGCAGTTATGCGGGACGAGCGGGATTAACCGTACTTGATGTGGACATGCATGCAAATTACTTTTATGGATATGACAAACTCCCTGTATATGAAATGGAATTAACGGCTGGACCGGGAATTATTATAACCCCTGAATATAAGCAGATTCAGATGATCGGTTTTGATTTTCAGAGAGCATTACTTTGGGGAATTTCGGTTCGAGGTGAAGTTGCATATTTTGAAAGAGGAAAATTTTTTATATATGACAGCAGTTCTCCTTCGGGGAATATACTGCTTTCTCCTCTTGCCGTTGATCTCTCCAATGGCGGGAACGGCACAGTAGAGAAAGACTACATCGAATACACTGCGGGATTTGATGATCAGAATTTCATTTTCGACGATCTTTATCTTAATCTGCAGTTTCATCAGAAGATTATTAGAGGTTACGAAGATGGTCTTGCAAAAGAGCAATATACAAATCTTGTAATATGGAATATACGCTATTCCATGGTTAACCAGAAGTACCGTGTGTCATCTCACCGAGTTTATGGTAAAGATGGCCGACAACTTTGAGTTAGCCCTTGGCGGATGGTTTATCGAAGGTGATGAGGATACGGACATCGGACAGTTCGATGAAAATGATATAGTTTATGTTTCGGGTAAGCTGACATTCTAACATATTACTGTTACAACCTCCCCTCTCTTTTCCAAAGAGAGGGGGCGGGGGTGAGTTTAAAAAGTTTTCATTGGAAACTTATCATTCCACGGAATCCCTATATACATTCTCCGATACTTTATCAAGCTCGGAAATCTCCTCCGCAGTTAAGATCAACCCCGAACCTCCGAGATTATCCATAACCTGTTCCGCTGTCCTTGCTCCGACAATTGCAGCAGTTACTCCCGATTTTGAAAGATTCCATGCAATTGCAACATGCCCCGGTTTTACTCCTTTTTTCTTTGCAATTTCATTAACTTTTTCAACTACAGCCTTAACCTCCGGCCAGTACTGTTTCTTGAAAAACTTATAAAAAAAGTTCCTCGCATCACCTTTCTTAAACTGAGGGAGTTCCTTGTATTTTCCAGTGAGCATACCAGCACCGAGTGAACCGTATGAAATTATTCCTATATTATTATCAACGCATACCTTCATCTGGTCAGATTCAATCTCACGTTCGAGGAGAGAGTAGTTCGGCTGATAAGAGGTTATCTCTCCATACTTTATCGCCTCCTTCAGCTGTTCACCGGAAAAGTTGCATATTCCTATGTATCGTATCTTACCCGATTCTTTTGCTTTCATCAGAGCATTCATGGTATCTTCAATCTGTACTGCGGGATCGGGCCAGTGTATCTGGTAGAGATCTATATAATCTGTGCCTAGTCTTTTCAGAGACTGTTCAAGATCGTACATGACGAACTCAGGTTTGAGATTGTGTCTGTATCCGTTTTCTATATCGAGTCCGCATTTGGATGCGATAATAATTTTATCTCTTTTCCCTGATATTACTGAACCGATAAGCTCATCGGCATGACCGGCACCGTAAGCCGGCGCTGTGTCGATGCAGTTGATCCCGTTGTCAATAGCTGATTCAATTGCCAGTATGGCATCCGCTTCATCATATTCGCTCCACATGGTTCCTCCGATAGCCCATGTGCCGAGAATTATTTCTGTTACATTAAGATCGCTTGTTCCGAGTTGTCTTGTTTTCATAT
>PGXT01000034.1:0-18011 GCA_002839285.1 Spirochaetae bacterium HGW-Spirochaetae-5
GCAGAGTTTTGTAGTCAGGGTAAAGCGAATCTTCCGGTATTCCGGCTGTTCTGCCGAACTCTTTAAGCCGGTCAGGATTTATATCGCAGGCGGATGTAATTTTAATTCCGGCTGCAGAGGCGCCCCCGAAGTGAGTGCAGGGCTTATTTCTTAATTTGTCATTTTCAAGAATAAACCCGATTCTGCCGCAGCCGATAAGTGAAACTTCTGTATGAGGCATTTTACAGCCTCGGCAGATATGTCTTTATTTCATAATCAGTTATGTATTTGTTAAACTGTTCCTGTTCGTAGATTTTATTATCGATAATATTCTGATGTATCAAATCACCAAGGGTCTCCTTCATAAACGCGCTTTGTGAAAAATTGGTCAGTGCTTCGTGAAGCTGAGTAGGTAATGCCTGAAATTTCCCAGGGTCATTTTTGAAGTTTGTTGATTCGACCGGATCGGCGAGCTCATACTTCTCTTCAATTCCTTTTAAGCCGGCGGCCAGCATTACTGAAAAAGCAAGGTAGGGGTTACATGCCGGATCGGGATTTCTCAGTTCGACTCTCATTGATGCCGGTTTGTCCTGTCTGCAATGAGGTATACGGACCAGAGCCGACTGGTTCTTTCTGCTCCAGGTAGCGTGAGTGGGAGATTCGTAACCGGCGACAAGTCTTTTATATGAGTTTATCCACTGGTTTGTTATTAAAAAGTACTCACTGCTGTGCTTTAAAAGCCCGGCAATAAAGTGGCGGCCGTCATCTGAAAGATAGTGTTCACTCTTTTCATCGAAAAATATATTCACATCATCTCTGAAGAGGGACTGATGAATATGAAGCCCTGATCCATTTTGTCCTTTGAGCGGTTTAGGCATAAATGAAGCATATATATTATTAAGCTGGCCTATCTCTTTTGCTATAACTTTAAAGGTCATAATATTATCTGCAGTTGTGAGAGCGTCTTCATGTCTCAGATCTATCTCGTGCTGGCTGTATGATCCTTCATGGTGCGATGATATTACATCGATACCCATTTTTTCAAGTGTAAGAACGGTCTGTCTTCTGTAATCTGCAGCTACATCAAGGGGAGTAAGGTCGAAATATCCCCCCTGATCAAGAACTTCCGGTTTATCAAAACTTTTAAAAAAGAAAAACTCTATCTCCGGGCCGGTATAAAAAGTAAGCCCCTTTGCAGCTGCTTTTTTGAGATTTTTCTTTAAGATGTATCTGGGGTCGCCTTCATATGGAGTTTTGTCGATTCTGTAAATATCACAGAATATTCTTGCAACGGAATCCTCCTGCGGCCGCCATGGAAGAAGCTGAAATGTCGAAACATCGGGCATTGCAATCATCTCTTCCTCTTCAGATCGTATAAATCCCTGAAGTGTGGAGCCGTCAACACGAACACCTTCATTTAAGGCGTCTTCAAGTTCATCAATGGTGATTGCAAAGCTTTTGAGAAAACCAAGGGTGTCTGTGAACCACAATCGTATAAATTTTATTTTGTTATCGTGGGCGAATTTAAGTATGTAATCTTTATCTGTATTCATTTTGGTCCTTTTTTAATGGTTGGTTTTTTACCAGCTCAGCATAATGAGAAGAATGAAAAGGAATAGTATAATAACAAAAAGTGAAGCCATTATAATTATACTCTTCCCTGAGCTTTGTGTTTCGTTATTTGCGTCTGAAGCCGGGGTATCTTTTCTAACCGCTGCAGGCTTCCCCTTTTCATTAACTTTGCTGTCGGTTTTCGGGTCGAACATTTTAAGTTTGATCAGTTTCTCATCCTCTTTACAGAGACCGTAAACTCCCGGCATTATCTCGGCAAGAATTTCGATGGGATTGTTTTTGCCTGCTGATGATTTTATATCTATTACTGTCGCGGGTATTATTTTTACACCCTTTTCCTCTCTTAGATTATAAAGGTCGATGTAATAGTTCTCTTTACTTGTTGCAGGTATGATTTTTACCATTATTTTATCGCCGATACGGAGCTCGTATATCGGCTTGCCGTTTAACGGTGCCAGAACCGGTTTTACCTGTAAAATAGTCCCGCTGGAGTCTTTTTTACCCTCTTCGTGATTGTCATTACCATTCTGAGGTTTAGATCTGTCTTCTTTTATATTCTGAAGTTCAGTTAGTGATATCTCCTGTATAAGAGATTCCATAACCAGGTTTTTATCATGAATTATTCTGTTTATCATGTCATAAAGGATCAGATCCATCTGATCATAATCGTAGTTGTATACATTGTCATATAGTATTTTCTGATTTCTGACATCATCGGGAATTTTGTTAAAAGTTTCCATTATCGATGCAGTCATGCTGTTATTGTAGTTCCCTTTCCACTTACGGTCTACTATGTACTCTTCAAATGTATGCCAGGGGGTACTTAACTCTACATCGTACATATCTGAATAGGATGAGACTATGACATGATGACTGTCGAGTTTTTTCATCGCATTGAACGTCAGTAGAAAAAGGCCGTAAAGATTCATTGAATTGGACTTAAATCTCCCTTTTACAATGAGAATATTCCCTTCCTGCTGTGCTGATATTTCAGAATCCATATTCGTATCCACGGAGTTATTTTTTTCAGATCAATATAGTAATAATCATGTCAGATAAACAGAATGTCAATATAAAAATCAGAGCATTGAAAAAGGGGACAAATTATTTTCGGGGGCGTATGCTCCGCATACGCCCAATGTCATTAAGTCAAGCGATTTGGAAATCCCAGAACTTTACACCCAGCCCCCTAAATCCCCCGGAGGGGGACTTAAAAGACATTTGTTTTGAAAAAATCACGTTAAAATGAATGAATTTTACGATATTGTTTGAAAGTCCCCCTCCGGGCGATGTGCTGAGCCTGTCGAAGTAGGATTTAGGGGGCTGGGCATTTGGTGCTGCAGAATTATGCATGAATAATTTAGAATCTCTTAACTTAATGAGATTGCCGCATACGCCGGGAGTAGGGGATTTAATTTTTGCCGATGACAGGCTCTGAACATTTCGTAAATTGCTATAAAATTGCGGAATTATTACTGATTGAATCTATAATTTGTTATTTACAATAAAAAGATTCTATTTTAGTTTATTAAAGTCGATATATTACATATAGGAATATAAGGTTTATTGTTATAGGGTAGTTTTATTAACTCAGTATTTACCGGGTCCAAGGGGCGGTAGCCCCTTTACAAGCCCCGCAGGGCTCCCTGCGATACTTAAAACGAAGTTTTAGGTATCGCATTAATGTGTTATTAACGATATAGGTATATTATTAATTTATAATAGAGTACCACGGATTTCAGTTCAAGGGGATAAGAAGTAATGAGAATCTTAAAATATCTTTCGTCATTGGCAGTTATATTAGTTTTTACTGTTACAAATTCATTTGCGGCCGTTGACCAGACTTTTGTTGAGAGAATATTAACGGAAAACAGGGAATTTGTAGATTTTATAGATCTTTCAGTTACTAATTTTGCTCCTGATAAAAAAAATGATCTCTTTACAATCTATCAGAAACATTTTAATGCTGAGGTAGCCTTTCTCCAGGGTGATTATAAGCGTGCATTTGATAATGTTTACGATTCCCAGAAAGATATGGTTGTACTTTATGAGTTTATACTTACGGAATATTATCTTGAGGATTCCAAGAATATACTCGATGGATTCGCGCCGGATATTATCAGAACCAAAAATACAGCGGCGAAGCAGTATCTTACCCTTGGATACAGGGATAGAACTCTTTCCCGGACTTTTTATATAGCAGGGGAGGCTTCTCACCCTAAACTCCGTTCATATAAAATTTTTAAATATCTTGAAGCGATAAATATGGCAAGAAGGGCAAAAAGATATGCTTTTATCTCTCTCTATACCGGGCAGGATGCTAAGGGGAAACTTAAAATATATAACCAGATGTTCAAAAGCGAAAATGAAAAGGGGGGACTCTTTTTCAAGCGTTTTGTTGATAAAAATGAAAAGGATTATATCCTTGAGATGAATAAAACATATGAAGAGCATGAAAAGGAACTGGCTCAGCAGCCTGTATCAGTTGAGGGGGATGCAAAAGCTGCCGACGGTAAATCTGCTGAATCTGTGAGTACTGCCGCATTTGAGAAAAAGATGGAAAGAAGTGTAAGATTCAGAAGAGAGCAGCGTGTTGCACAGTATATTCTTAATGAAGAGTTTGACAAGGCTGAAACTATTATAAGATCTTATGTGGAGAATTATAATTTTAAACTTATTCTGGCGACTCTTGTCACATTAAGTTCAGGTGAAACTCATACCGCCGAGGGTGAGACTCCTCCAGCTTCTAAAAAGGACTACACAAAATTTATTCAGCACCATAATGATAATTATAATATTATGAACGGTAAATCTGTACTTGATAGTGTTACCGGTGATGTAAAAGTTATCGATTCTGTTAAGAAAGATGAGAAAAAAATTGTAGATGAAGGGAAGATTGAGGGTAATAATACAAAAGCTGCTGATTCAGAAGTGGATAAAAAACTTGAAGATGCGGTAAAAGATAATAAAGAGCCGGTGAAATAGTGAATAACTCATAGTAATTTAATTCCGGGGGCACAGAGCGAAGCATCCGCACCCAATGGAATTACTCTACGATTAATTCTTAAGATAAGTGATATATTGTTTGATTTTATAATTGCACGGGTATGTTTATGAGAAAAAGTTTTTTTTTAAATAGTTTGATTTTACTGCTTATGATAATCTTTTTTTCATGTTCTGCTGATAAAGGTAAAGGGATTCTCGGGATTGAGGTCCCGGTCGGAAGCGGTAAAGTAAGTAAAGAGACCCCTTATCTTATAAGCGGAGTTTATGAGGGTACACCAGCCGATAAAGCCGGAATAAAACCGGGCGACCTTATTGTGCAGATAAATGATATGCCCATTTCTAATGGAATGAAATTCGATGATATTTTCATTAAACATCTTACCGGAGAACCGGGGAGCAAGGTAACCATTTATATTAAAAGGGGACCGGAAAATATCATTTTTGAAGTTATAAGGGCTGAAAGGGTTAATTAATATTTATGAAAAATATTTTATATAGATCGTTCAAAATTTTTACATACTTGTTTATTGTTATGATTGTTCTTGATATAATTTACTGGTATTTTTACTGAAATTACGAACTAATGCTGTGATAGGATAGATTTTCATTAAAACTTTTTACACTCACCCCCGGCTACTGCCGCGCCCCTCTCTTTGATGAAAAAAAGAGGGGCTTCGTAAAACAAATAATTCCCCTGAAAAACACAATAAATTTCTTGTTTGAACTCCCCTCTCTTTCTTTCCAAAGAGAGGGGCCGGGGGTGAGTTCGGAAAATTTGCGACTTTATATATCAATTTTTAATTAATAATCATACGGTCACGGTACTAATTTTTACCTTTTACATTGTACTCCCAGAGTTCTACAAGTTTATCGAATTCTCTGTCCGCGGGGCTGTCTTTGTATGCCTCATTTCTTCTTTTAATAAGGTAATATACTGTTGAGTCCTCCAGAAGAAATTTCTCCCCCAGTTCATTGAGTCTGTTTATTACGTATATCAGATTATATGTGTTGAAACTCCCTAGAATTTCCGTCGAGGCGACTGTGGGCTCATATTTAAGCAGCAGCTCGGTGAAGTAAAGAGCGCTTCTCCATGAATCATTTATACCTGCAAGTCCCGATTTAAAATGCATGCTCAATTTTTCAAATAATTCCATATTCTTATAATATGAATCATAGATATATTTTATATATTGAGGGAAGTTATTCTGAACTTCCATGAGGTCGATCGGTTCATTCATCGATTTAAAGAGTTCAAATATCTCACGGCTCTTCTCGTTATTCGGCTCGACATCTATAAGTTCAATTTTAAGATCCTTTATTATTGTACGGACGATCCCGGCTTTTTTCAGGTAGATTTCAATTTCTACCGGTTCAATATAGTATTTTTTTTTGTCGTTATTCATTACCGGTTCTTTTCTTGTAGAAATCTATAATTTCAAACTGCTGTTTGATGTATGAAAATTTTTCAGCTTCCGTGAGGAGTCTGCTTATTTTACTTTTTTCGGATATGTCTGTTTTTTCAATCTCGTCTATTATTTTATAAAAATCGGCATTCATTTTTTCAAGTTTTGCCCTGCAGAGATCCCAGAGCGTATCCCCTTTTTGTACTGTCACTTTTTCTCCGTCAAGCATTATGAAGATATTATCAGGGAAGATCCAGTGGGGATTTCTATCTTTTAAACCGTCATATGACAGTTTTTCGTATCCGTTTTTCATGGCAACATCGTTTGAATACCGGTATATATCGGATTCACTGATTTTTACTTTATGCTTCTGCAGAAGTTTTTTCTCCTGATCATCTACCCTTTTTACAGTGAAAACTGTTTTTTTATCTTCACCGGATTTCTGTTCCGATGAAGCGGCAATACCCGATGAGTCCGATGTCTTAATAACTCCAGTGGTTTCAGATGATCTGTTTTTTATTAGAAAAAACAGAGAAAGCAGCAGGATTATTACAATTATTGCTGCCGGGATTGTGATTTTTTTATTCTGCAGAATTTCTTTTATATCCTCGTTGAATAATTTTCTGCTTACGCTTTTACGCAGTTCAGAAAATGAGTAGAATTCATTATTGTATATGTCTTTTCGCGCGGAGATTTCATTTTTCAGCAGTGACATCTCTTTTTCTATTTTACCGAATGATGGAGTCTCTTTTATCTCTTTGTAGAACATTCCCAGGAGCTTCATTAATCTCTCCCTGTCTTCTAAAATTCTTCTCCCCAGTTTCTGCTGATCAGGATTAAGTGCAGCCTTTTCAACACCTGCCGGATTGTAGTCGTCAATAAATATCTCAGCAGCAGGGGCGGGGATCTGCTTAATTATTGTACAACATGAGTTATTATGAAGAGCCAGAATAACTTTTATCGATGATTTCAGTTCGGATGCGGGGTTGAAAATTATCTTCTGGCATGTATCCTGATATAAGTCTTTTAACGCGGAGTATTTTTTTCTGTCTGTTGTATTTCTCATATATGCTTTCAGGAGTCCGGGGAGGTTGAGCAGATCTGCTGATTCGCTGTCTCCGGTTAAAAGAGTATTTATTAAAAGATCCAGTTTATCCTTGTCGAAAGTTTCAATTGCATTTTTAGTTTCAGTAAGTCCGTCAAATTCATTTATAAGATCTTCAAGTGAGTGATACTTTTTGAAGTCGTACTGGATTCCCGATTTTAATACAATTTTATCCGATTCGCTTAATTTACGGATGTTTGGATTTCCGTCATCGATTACTATTACCGGCACCTCAGTGGATTTAAAAAGCAGAGCCGATTCTTCATAGGCTGTGTAGGTTATGAGTATCGCGTCAGATTTTTCTTTTAATATTCTGGCCGTATCTGCGGGAGATTTGATGAAAGGTACTGTGATTTCTTCATCTTTTATATCGATCTGTTTAAATGAAATTTTTATATTTGGTGAATTCAGATATGAATTAATTTTTAATCCTTCTGGTGTGTTAATGTGGAGATTGGAGAATTTTTCATCTGCAACTGTTGAATTTTTAAACAGTTTTTTTATCAGCTCTATCTGTTCGGAATTATCTGAAAGCAGTTTAATTTTTCCTCCGCGCTGATTTTTGAACTTCATAAAACCGGAAATGTTGATGAGATTCTGGGACGGAAGAAGGAGTTCCCGGATGTAGTTCGGATCTATCTGAAGTACTGAAAAATCATGGAGACATTTATCGGGAAACTGGTATGAAGTGAAATAACCCTTCTGATAAAAAATCGGATTATTATCAATAATTACCAGACCGGCACCTTTGTATCTGTCGGTATTTTTTGAATTTGACGAAATTATGTTCAGTATTCCGGCATTGTCCAGGCTTTCCCGGTTAATTGCATTCAGATCGAAAATATTGTTTCCGCCGTGATCTATCTTTATATTGCCGTCTGTGTAGAATATTCCGATGAACTGGTCCCTGTCGGATACATTCTTCTGGCTGGAGAGTTCCGGAATATCCTTTTCGATATTTACTACGGAGACGTTCGTTAGATCAAGTCCGAATATCCTCTGATATTCGAGAAATCTTTTTAGAATTGATTCGCCGCCGATATATCTGTTGGCCTCCAGATGGCGGACATCAATATTGAACTGTTCGTAGGACGGATTACCCAGTATTCTGTCCGAGATTATAATATTCTCCACAAGTGGTATAATCTCAACGGGGAGATCGTACCATGTGCCGATACGGATGAATGGTCTTTCATCATTAATTGAGCCCCCTGTGAAAATGATGAAGCATTCGGTATCGACGATAAAAAGTCTGTCGGAGTTTGTTTTTATAATATCATTAAGATGCATAATGTCCTCGCTTCATTTAGAGTACCGGCATTTTTATTTTAACAAAATTTTTACTGCAGTTAAATCAAAACCGGAGGAAGAAATTCTCTCCGCCGCTTTTAATAGATAAATTTATCCGGTAGTAAAATTAAAGATTATTTCAACCCGACGCTTTCGCCGGTGTGTTAACTTATTAGATTATAATAATAGCCTATATTACATAAATTAGATAATGTTGCAATTAAAATTTATATAGTGCTGATTTAGCCGATTTAAACCTGACCGGGCTTTATAATTCAACACGGTTGCATACTACATCAGACGCTTAAACTCCCCAGCCCCCGCACCCCCGGAGGGGCAATACAAGATTGATTAACACTAATGATTTCAATGATTATAATTGAGAATTCTATAACGAAGTCCCCCTCCGGGGGATTTAGGGGGCATTCTCCGGATGATAGTGGCTTTATGTAAAGATGCGGGTAAAAGTAAGACCTCAGTTGTTGGCAAAGAATTTGCTTTAATAATAATTGTCAGGCTAAAGCATTATTAATACAATGACCAGCTTTTTAGTCTTGAACTTTCAATTACTTCTGTCGATATTATACATAAGAGAAATAACGCAGAAAAATGAACAGATTATCAGGATATATATTAAACCTCTATTTCCGGTTCCCGGGGATCAGATTGTTTTTCACTATGATTATTATTTTTATAATTTTCAGCATTATCAGTGTTGCTCTGATGATATCTGATGAGGTGAAAACAGATCCCGTGGGTTGGGATAAGATGAAATTTCTGTCACCCGCAGGGGTTCCTGCCAAAAATGTTCATGCCGGTCGGAGAGGGAATCTTGTCGCGGTTGTCTTTGAAGGGAGTTCCAGAAATAAAACGGTTATTTACTCTACACTCTCCTTCGATGGAGGGAATAGTTTTACTGAACCCTATATAATTTCTGAATTTGCATCGGAGATAAGCAGCAATCCCAGAGTTGCAATATCCGGTAAGGGTGAAATTTATATTACATGGTATGTGATCTCCGGTGATGAGACGGATAGCCGGATATTTTTATCAAAATCTCCGGATATGGGTGTTACATGGAGTAATCCCGAAGTAGTATCTTTTGGCATGCAGATGGAGATTCTGCCGGAACCGGCTTTTGACGACAAAGAGAGATTTCATCTCTTTTTTACATCGTACAGCGGTAATAGTTTTAATCTTTTTCATGCAAGTATGGATGAAAACGGAACTTTAGGTAAGCCTGCTCCTGTTGTAAAAGTAAAAGGAACAATGAGAGGGGCTTTCTCCCCGGCAATAAAATTTGTTAAAAATTATATAGTAGTGGTATGTCAGGGGAAAGAGGAGAGTTATACTGACCATCTTTATTTTACCATTTCGGATGATTACGGCAAAAGCTGGAGCGGAATGGACAGGATTACTACCGGGAAGTTTAATAATCAGTCCCCTGCTATTGAGGTATATGACGATACGGTTTATCTTGTTTATATGAACAACAGTGATAAAAACTGGAGCATCAATATGCTCAGAGGCTATCGGCTGGGGAGCAGGTGGGATCCCGAGCCTCTGAAAATTTCAACAACCAACGCGAACTGTTACTCGCCGGATATCACCATCTCGCCCGATAATGAAATTTTTGTTACATGGCATGACCTTCGTGAAAAGGGGAGCAGGATTTTTTACCGGAAATATTCGGTAAAGGGTAAAGAACTTCTGCCCGAGGGGAAGCTTTCTGTAAAACAGACAGCGGGAAGAGACCCGTTATGCTTAACGACCAATAAAAAACTGCTGGTTATGTGGGAGGATGGAGGCCGTATTGCTCTGAATTTCAATGATAACTATGTCATGGCCCCATCGGTTTATTCATCTTCTCATCCTGAGGAGAAGTGGAGCCGGGAAAACTCCGCGGTTGTAAGGTGGACCAAGCCGTACGATGAGTCGGGTGTTGCAGGATATGCCGCAATAACGGATAAGAATCCATATACAAATCCCACAATTCAGAATCAGAGGAGTGAGGCAACGAGTACTCTCATTACAGGCCTCGATGACGGGATTACATATTTTCATATAAGAACCATTGACGGTGCGGGGAATATGAGCCGCACGGTTCACTATAAACTTCAGGTAAGTTCAAATCCTCTTGCAACACCTGTTATTGTATCTTCAACTCATCCTCAGAATTTAAAATCAGATTTGACAGATGCTGTTTTCAGGTGGGCTGTAAATGATTCACGGAGATTAAAGGGGTTTATCTATAGTATATCAAAGGACACGGCGTTGAAACCGGAGAAATTTCTTAAGGATTTCGAGATCCGTTTTAGCGGGCTTGAGAGCGGTGTATATTATTTTAACCTTGCTGCTGTAAGCACGACAAATCAGATCAGCAGAGTCTCTACTTACAGTTTTATTGTAGGTGAAGGGGTGATGGATCAGGATTATCTTAAGAATCTGGCGAATAAGGATTATGATTTAAAAGATGACCGTAAAACAATAAGTTATGTCCCATCTGTTGAGATAAATCTTCCATTCGGAGAGAGCGGGATATTCAACAGCGGAAGTTTTACGGCACTTCTTAAGCCGAGACATATTCCGCTTACGAATATCAGCGGATATTCTGTTGTGATAGGAAGCGAGAAAAAAGTTCCATCGGATAAGATCAATCTGATGTCTGGGATTTTAAATGTTGAGGGACTTACGAAGGGGGATTATACCATTGGCGTCAAGTGCAGATATTTCACTATTGTTAACGGCAAAAAGAGATATTCATGGACTGAGCCGGTATATAAAAGTTTTTCAATTGTTCCCGATTCCGGGATATCTCCACTGGATAAAATATACGCCGCGCTTATGAAAAAGTTTAAAGCATCTCCATATGTTTTTTCAATGATAATTTTTCTTTTTTCAGCAACGGTTATTTATCGCGGGTACGGAAGCAGGATCAGTTTTTATATAAAGATGATAAATTATAAGCTCAGGTATTATTTCGGGTGAGTTTTATCTATCGGTTCAAGAAATTAAGTTTTTGTGACTGCCGGAAATATGTGGTGATTGTAGAGGTATTATCTCCTGTTTCGGTTATAGCGCGAAGCGATTTACTCCCTAAAATAAACTACTTCAAGTACATATAGAAGAATATATCCCCCTCCGCCCTGGTTGCAGGGATTACCTGGCCTTTTTTACAAACAGTTCTGTAATAATTACCGGTTTCGATTTAACATTTGATTGATATTTTTTTCTTATATTATATAAGAGCTATAAATGTTGCAGTTGTGCGGGTGTTTTTTACGATAATATAGTAGACCGGTATGGAAACTAAAATTAAAATATATAACAATTTCATGGCGCTGTTAATAACAGCTTTATTCTTTATACCTCTGCCTGTTCAAACACAGAGTACGGCGGAGATGGATCGTCAGGCTCAGGAATATTTTGACAATAAGGAGTTTTCCAAGGCTGTTGCTCTCTGGCTGAATATTCTTGATGTTGATCCCAATAACATGGATGTTCAGAAGAAGGTCGAATTCCTTTACGAAATGAAGCAGAAAAAGGACCTTGAACTTGAAAAGTCCAAGTTAAATTATAAAGTAGCCAAAAGGGAGATAATTAAAAATTTTACTCAGGGCGTAACTTTTGAGGACGCAGAAAAAAATCTTGGTGTGTCTAAAGAGAATGCCCGGATAGCATTCGAGAGTTTTATAATCGCGTACAGAATTGATCCGAAAGATACCGACATGCAGCTGATTAGAGAGGATATGCAGAAGCTTGAAAAGCTTCTTGCTTCTGAGGACAGGAGACTTGCCCTTTCCAAGGAGCAGAGGGAGAAGGCCGCAGCACTAACTGCTCTTGCGGTTAAGGCTATGGATGAGGCGCGATATCAGGATGCCCTTGGCCACTGGAGTGAAATACTCTCGTTTATGCCGGAAAATGTTGACGCGGTAGAGGGTAAACGGCAGGCCGAAATTGCTATTGATAATATAATAAGATACGAAAGCATTAGAAGATTTATGGCTAGCGGGATAAGCTTTTTTGAACTCAATAATTTTAAACTCGCCCGTCAGGATTTTATGAATGTTCTGCAGCTCGATCCTCAGAGTACCGCGGCTCAGGATTATATAGAGAGAATTGATGAAATTCTCAACAGCAGGAAAAAATACGAACAGAGACTTCGTGAGGCGGAGACTTTTTATCTTTCAGGTTTGAAAAATATCAGGGAGAATAAATTTGATGAAGCGAGAGATGAGCTTGAAAATACCATAACTCTCATCGCGAATTATAAAGATGCAAAAGAGAGGCTCGCCAGTATTCCGAGACTGAAAGCGGATTTCGAAAGGAGAGAGCGGGAACGGAGATTAAGAGAGATTGATGAACAGTTTCAGAGCGGTTTAATAGCACTTGCCGACTCGAGATATCAGGACGCTATTTCGGCTTTTGAAACTACATTGAAACTCGATCCGGGGAATAAACTTGCACTGCCCTATATTCAGAGAGCTAAAGATGCCCAGAAGCTTGTGGAGGAGGAGGTTGTCGACCGGAATTCATCTTATTTTGATCTGGTAAATTCTCTTGCGGTGTCGGGGAGACGGCTTTTTGAAGCGGGGAAATATGATGAATCAAAAAAAAGATGGAACCAGATTCTAGAACTGTTTCCGGCTAACCGCATGGCCAATGAATATATTTTTAAATGTGAACTGAGGATGAACCCTGAGGCTGGTGAGGCTATTATAAAAAAAATAATTACCGACGGGGAGGACCTTCTAAAGAAGAGATCGTATAGGGAAGCTTATAGAAAATTTGAGCTTGTTAAAGCTGTAAACCCGGGATATCCTGACATCGATGATCTTCTTAAAAAAGCGGAAAGAGAACAGGGGTACACCGGTTCTGCCGTTCTGACAGCAGAGGATAGAACAGATCTTGACAGACGGTATAATCTTGGTATGACTTATTATCAGCGGGGCGGTGAAGATAATATAAAAAAGGCTCTTGTTGAACTGCGATGGGTTGCGGGTAAAGATCCGAATAATATAAAAGCTGTTGTTGCCGTTAATAAAATTGAGTCTCAGATGAGGTCGGGTGCAGCATCTGCCAAGGGTGAAGGTTCAAAACTTACACCGGCGCAGGAACTTTTGGTCAGGAAGTATTACTACAGCGGTATTAATTATTATTCCAATAATGATTTCAAAAGAGCTATTGCGGAGTGGAGAAAAGTAATTGCCATTGATCCGGGACATACAAGAGCTAAAAATAATATAAGGAAAACTCTGGCGCTCATAGGCCAGTGATCTGATTGAAAAGGATAACATAAAGATGAAAGAACAGACTACGGGTGGTAAGCCTGCTCAGAGGAAAATTAGATTCGGTATAAGTCTGAAGTTCTCTCTTGCGATTATTTCGCTGGTTTCGGTTATAATATTAACCATTGCGGTATTTATAGTTTATAGGGAGAGCGGTCTTCTTAAACAGCAGATTTTTAATATAACCGAAAGGGAAATTGTACATCTTGCAAATACTACACAGCAGACCGTGGGATACGATGAGCTTACTCTTTCAGATACTGTCAATGAGCTGAAAAAAAATGAATATTACAGATATGTCTTTGTTCTTGGCGCAAATAATGAAGTGCTTTATTATTTTGACAGACGGGGCCCGGAAGGGGATGTGAAACATGAAGTGAGGAAACCTCTGAATGATTCGATTGCAAGGAATTTTGATGTCAGAAGTGTTCCCGATTCGATTGATATTATTGATATTGATGATAAAGACTCCAAGGGTATAATTTTCGATTTTTCAAAAATTGTTTACAGCAGAGCTGATGGTAAAACAAAAACAGCTTCAGTAGTTATAGGTATGTCGGATATTCTAATCCGTACTGAAATAGAGAACGTCAAGCGTCTTATTGCTTTCATTTTTTTAGGATATATGGTGATCTCAATTATCGGTGCTGTTATACTTTCGATGATTATTATCCGTCCGATAAAAAAAATATCTTACGGAGCTTCGGTAATAGGTAAGGGGGACTTTTCGTACAGAATTGATGTCAAGAGCTCGGATGAATTAGGTATGCTTGCTGCAGAATTTAATCAGATGACAGAGATGATTCAGGACTCAAAAGAGAAAGAGATTGAAACAAGAATTATGAATGAGCAGCTTGAGATTGCGCGGGATATCCAGGAGGGGCTCAATCCAATGGGGTATTACAACAAGAAGGGGATACAGATTAAAGGTTCAACAAAGGCCGCGAAAGGGGTCGGCGGGGATTATTTTGACTATATTGATATCGATGAGGATCGCGTGTGTGCACTTATCAGTGATGTTTCGGGAAAGGGGGTTCCTGCTTCTCTGGTAATGGTTATGATACGGACTGTTTTCACCTCTTACGTTTCAAGAAAGGATATCGACTGCGCCAGTGTGGTAAAAGCGATTAATGACTCGCTCAGTGCGGACTTTGCCATTGATAAGTTTGCCACATTAATATTTATGATCTACAACCGGGCTACCGGGGAACTCTCTTTTTCAAATGCCGGACATGGGCCGCTTTTCTGTTACAGGGCCGACAGGAAAGTCTGCACAAGAACGACTCTTGATGGGGTTCCCATTGGTATAATGGAAGAGGTTGATTATAAGCAGGCGAAGATTAAGTTTAATCCCGGAGATATGATTGTTCTTTATACAGATGGTATTACAGAGATGAGAAATGAACATAGAGAGGAGTACGGTCTGGGAAGGCTTCATAAACTGATGCTTGATAATAATGAAATGAATGCCAATGATTTTCTTGATCTTCTTATTAACGATGTTGAAATCTTCAGAGGGGAGACCCCTCCTCATGATGATACTACAGCTCTTGTTTTTAAAAGAGAGGTGTAACGGTCTTATTAATTAAAAAAACCGGTTAATTCACCGGTTTTTAAATGGGATCAGCAATTTTTATAATAATTCATCTTCTGAATCATATATGGTAAAAAATTTATCTAGTGTAGCCAGCTTTAGTATGTTCAACACATCGTCATGAATGTTCATAAGGGCAAATTTTCCATTATGAGCTTTCATTTTTTTCATCCCTGCTACAAGAGCACCGATTCCGGATGAATCCATATAATTAACTTTTTTCATGTCAACTATGACGCTATTATGCTGTCCGTCGGTTATGCTGAATAGGGCTTTTTTTAATTCACTGACATTATATAGATCGACTTCACCACTTACGTCTATTATCTTATGTTCAGCTATGTCTCTAAATTCGATGTTCACGAATTCCTCCGAATTTATTTATCACTTTACACTCTTATAATGGGTTTTTTTTGTAAAGTAATAATTTTATTATTACAGAATACTCATGGAAATATTTGAAATTCTATTTATCAATCCTAAAGACTCTCCGGGGTTTAAGAATGGGCTAAAGCCCTTAAACCCTGTAAAGATTGAGTTACAAAGAATGTAAGTATTGTTTCTTTATCATTCTGAAAAGTGGAAACAATTTTAAAAAATATACTTTAAATTATTTATTGTCAATAAATAATTTATCAATAAACCCTGAAAGGTCAAGGAAATTATTCACTTCTCTCATTTCTTTGCAGTAATGACCGTAAAGTGACGCAATACTGTCGTTCCAGTCCCATAGATGCTTCTTATCGGGATTAAGCCAGAACACATTTTTTGTTCTGTCATGAATTTTTCTGAATGATTCGAGTCCCGGGTCATTATCGTTGTTTCTGGCATCTCCCAGAATCAGTACCGATGTTTTGCGGGTCAGAGCGTCACTGTGATTTTCGATAAACTGGTCAAAGCATCTGCCATAGTTGCTCCCCCAGCCGTAGGTAAAATTTACATCTGTAAACATAGAGTTGATCGCACGTTCCGGATCCATCTCTCTGAAGAGGTCTGTTATTTCAACCATATTGCTTATGAAGGCAAAGGTTCTTACTTTGGAAAATAGGCTCTGAAGACTATAAGTAAGAAGAAGCATAAACCGAGAGTACTGGTTCACAGAGCGTGACACATCTACCATTACCACAAGCTGTGGACGGTCTATTTTTTTTGTTTTATAGAAGAGTTTAAAGGGGACACCGCCGTACTGAAGGTTGGTCCTGAATGTTCTTTTTATATCAATTCCGCCATGTTTAACTCTTTTTTTGCGGAGAGAGATTCTGCTTTTGAGCTTCTGTCCGAAGCGGTTGACAATCTCCCGCATCTCCTTAATCTCCTGAGGAGTGAGCTGGTAAATGAATTTGTTAAGGAGAAAATCCTCTCTGTTCTTAAGTGTTTTACCGATGTTTCTTTTTGTCACTTTAAGATTGATCATGTTCCTGATGATTGCCAGAAGGTCATCGATATTTTTCTGATCAGTTTCACCCTCTCCGCTTCGGGAGTAGTATGAACCGGCTGTGCCCCCCTTTGTCCTGAAAATACCTATCCCTTCGCCGCCGCCGGAAGCTTCGGATTCAGGGAGGTCGTCGAGGAACATCTGCATTATCTCTTCTGCAGTTTTCTCCATTATCATGGCCGGATCGAGTGATTCCAGATATTTTTCGAGCTGCGAATTTATTTCATTTATCAGATTATTCGAAGCGCTGTCAGCAAATTCGAGAAGGTCATCACTCTCCATTCCATCGAAAAAGCGTTCACGGCTGGAGAAGTATTCATCGAAGCATTTATCAAATACCGGTATATCGGTGTAATCTTTTACAAGTGTTGTTTTGAGGGTCTGTCTGAATATGTTTTTTTCCTGAAGGTCTATCTCTGTTACGGCGTTGAATAGAGAAATTACCTCATCGGCGGAGATGATAATATTCGCGTCTCTTAATACTTCGATAAACTCAAAGAGCTTATCGGAAATATTGCTGTGGTTAGACTTTGAATTGCCTGTTTCTGAAATCATATCAATTAAGGAAAACCTCTTTTGATTGAGATACAGCAAGCTGTATATCTTTTTCGTATTTGAGAATGAAGTTAAGTGTCTCCATTGCTATTTTCGGATCGAGATCCTGATAGCCGAGAAGAACAAGCGCCTTTGCCCAGTCGAGAGTTTCGCTGATGCTCGGCTCTTTCTTCAGCTGGAGCTGACGGATTCGCTGAACAGTTTCGACAATCTGTCGTATCATTTTAGGTCCGCTTTCCGGTACCTTCAGTGATACGATTTTTTCCTCAAGCTCAATTGTGGGATAGTCAATATATAGATGGAGGCATCTTCTCTTTAGCGCATCGGACATCTCTCTCTGGCTGTTTGATGTGAGGAATACGAATGGTTTAACATCAGTTTTAAAAGTTCCAAGTTCAGGGATTGTTACCTGGAAGTCCGAGAGGACTTCAAGCAGGAACGCTTCAAATTCCGAGTCGGATTTGTCTATTTCATCTATGAGGAGTACTGATCTTCTATTGTTTGTTATCGATTTAAGTATGGGTCTTGGGATTAGAAAATTTTCCGAGAAGAATACATCTTCTGTTGCGGTAAGTTTTTCGATTGAGCCTTTAAGTGTCTCTTCCGATCCCATAATCTCTGAAAGTTTGTCTTTCAGTATCTGGGTGTAAAGAAGCTGTTTGGCATATTCCCATTCATAAAGTGCTTTTGACTCATCCAGTCCTTCGTAGCACTGCATACGTATCAGATCTATGTTCAGCGCCGAGGCTATGCACTTTGCAAGTTCAGTTTTTCCAACGCCGGC
>PGXT01000034.1:18034-30519 GCA_002839285.1 Spirochaetae bacterium HGW-Spirochaetae-5
TCATGAGGATAATCATTACATTTTTTTTCAAGAAATAAATAGCTACCGGAAGTTTTTTCAGTCTGTGATTTTTGTGTGATTGACATTCTCCTTTGGAGATGTATATTTATTGAAATTATTATTCTAGTGCTTTGAACGAATAGATTTTCTTTAAATAGTTCTCGATTTAAAACCGGCAAATCTCCCGGCCTATCGGCCACCCTCTTTGATAAAGAGGGTTTAAACTTCCGGGATTTCACAACCCCCTTTATTAAAGGGGGATGTTGAGCGAAGCGAAACGGGGGGATTTTAAGTTTATGGCTGGTAAATTATTTATAACACAACAATTTAGATTTATAATTATTGATTTAAAATCACACGGTCAAAGTACTGCTAATTTTCATAAACCGGCGGAGAACAATTTCACCGCCGACTTAAGAGTACTGGCCTGTTGTATCTTTTACTTAAGAAAAAACGGAGTTAATCGGATGTGTAAAAAATTTATCCAGGTATTGCAGGTTCTGTTGTGTTTTTTTCTCTTTATCACCAGTGCTTTTTCTGAAACTGAATCAGTTGAACATATTGAGCCGAAATCTCCTTATTACGCATCGATACTGAATTTTCAGCTCATCGGCGGTGCAGGATTCGCCTGGGGTGAAATTATTGATAAAGAGTACGATAGTTTCAAACTGGATTATACCTGGGATGACGGCTACTCCGAGTCCTCAAGGCCGGATCATACATACTGGCTTGCGGGGCTGCATTGTGATTTTACACCTTTTCGTATTAAGGGGGAGGAGGGGAGATTTTACAGCTGGGGAATCCGGGGCATGATCCTTGCCAATTTTATCAGTCAGGATACATCTGTGGGGGATAAGGATTTCTGGGAGGAGTTTTTTATATCACTCTTTGAGGATGAAGATGAAACTGATGACTCATATGAAGTTGATGAAGCTGAGCGGGAAGTTGTCTCTTATGGAGGCTTGCTGCTCCGGTATAAATCATGGATGGCTGGTCCGGTTATAAAATTATTCCCGGATAGAAATCAGAATTTTGCTCTTGAATTTTATGCTCTTTACGGTAAAATTTTCGACGGAGTCCTCACTGCTTTCCCTTCTGTTAGAGATTATGGGACGGAGTTTAATGAAAAGGATTATGTTACCAAAGTCAGAGGGGATCAGTTTATGATTGGCGCATCTGCCGGTAACGGGCGGATAAGTCTGGGTCTTGCATACACAATTTCCCGGCTTAAGCTTGATAACGAACCAGTTGTTTACAATGGTCTTGGTACAGAGACAGATATACACACTTTTACTTTCTGCATGACCGGGGGATTTTATTTTTAGTTCAGGAAAATACTAATGGTATGATAAACAGTTTTAATCTTTCCGGATGATTTATTTACAGTATTATTAATTCTTTACTGCTCCCGATACTTCAATAAATCTCCATTGGCAGGAGGGGGTGCTGTTTTCGTTCATGACTATTACAGAGGTTCCGTTTTTATCGGCACCACCCTCCGTGCAGATTACTTTTCCTCCGCCGTTACTGTTTACAAAAATCATAAATCTGCCCTCGCCAATATGTTTTACCTTAAACAGCTGGTTTGTGTTGTCTGTAAGTTGTATATCCCGGACATCTAATTTTGAGCCTTCCTCTATTGTGTTCCCGGCAATACTCACTGTACCGTAAAATAAAGTTCCTGAAGCAGCACTGGCAGGTGAGATGTAGTTCCACCCGTTTTCTGCAGGAGTTATCATATATTTGCGGTCATCCCCTTTGTCGAATGCCCAGAGGTGCAGATCATCGCCGTTTTTATATCTCCTCCCTCCGCCGGGAAGATCCCAGTATCCCCTGTCTGCATCACCCGATACTACAGACTTTATATAGTAGTATTTATTATTTTCAATTGAAGCAGGCGTGTTTGAAATCAGGAGTAAAGGGAGCGTGATAATAAAAAACTTAATCAATTTATTTATCATTTTTACTCCTTTTAAATTGTGGTGCCGTGACCGAGTAATTATGCATCAATGTCATTCCCGTGCAGACGGGAATCCATGTATTCAAATATAGTGGATCCCCGCATTCGCGAGGATGACAGGTTTATTAAAACATCATATATTTAATGCGAAATTAAGCGGTCCAGGCACTAGTGTTCTTCTGATGCTGAAATTAAAACTGTTATGTCATTTGGAAAAGAAATACTTCTTCTAATAAAAACTGTTTTATGTAAAAATATAGGTGCAGAATTATCCCTTTAGAGAATCGAAGAGAAACAGGTCCTTCAGTTTTATTTTTTCTGTATCGGATAAAGCTTCTTTTTTATTTATATACGCTTTTTTAAATTCGTCCACAAGCGGGAAGACTTTCTGAAGCGGTATATTCTGAGTATCGATCCGGTCTGTGTAGACGGCTTCATCGATTTGCTTTGTCACTGAAGCGGACTGGTGTTCAAGCAGTGAAGAGATTCCGTCATATGCTGTAAGTCCGGCTCCGGCCTCATTTAAAATTTTTTCGGCATAAAGCATATATGAAAGGAAAGCTTCAAGTATCATTGCCCGTTCAAGTATGCCGTATTTTTTCATCATTCTGCGAATGACAGAGCCGTCAAGGCGCGGGACCTGAAAGGGGTGTACTTCCACATTGTTTAAAACCAGTTTTGTATGACTGACGCTTCTCATAATTTCAAGGTTAAGATCGGGGAGAGCATTTTCCGGGAGAGCGGCGGAATCGATTAATGCAATATGACTGATTTTCTCCTCACCGGGGATTCTGCACGTTACAATCATCAGTTCCGCATTTTTACCTGCTGTTATGAATTTTTTTTCGCCGTTAAGAACAAAACCCTTTGCGGTTTCTGTCAGTGTAACCGGAGCATTGGAGTCTTCAGAGTGGGCAAGAGCAGAGAGAGAGCTGTGGCCGATACGGCTCAGCATTTCTGAAAGATCTTTGTCATTTTCAGATTTTAAAACAAGCTCTTTTAATATCGGTCTTATGAGCGATGCCTGCACTATCCATAAAACAGAGAGCCCCAGATCTCCTGTTTCCCGCGCTGTTATTGTTGAGGGGCGGGCCGCACGGTAAAGTGTCAGGTCGGGTCTGAACTGTTCTGATAGTTTTATCCATATCTTTTTCTGTTCATCTATATTTTCAGTTCGTATAAGGTATTCAGATTTTATCTGTTCAAGAAGTTCTAACATGGCGGTGCCTCCCGGAAATCAGAGACTATATCTGACGGAGAAAGTCAAGTGATGTATCGGGCTAGTTGTAATAAAAATTGTAACTGCTCAAAAACTAGGGGTGCGTACGCTTCGCGTACGCAGGAAATGGGGGATAACGGGGGCAACGCCCCCGTTATCCCCCATGCCAGGCACAGCGCGAAGCGCTGTGCCTGTGAAAAAAGTTTAATGCTTTACTTAATCATTGCGGGGCTGTTTCTGGACAGGTACCGGTTAATCTCTGACCGTCTGCTGCTTTATAAATGATTAGTATCGGGTAATAATGAAAAAGAAGAATTATATATTCACCAGTATATATCAGATCGATAAAAATCCCCGGGAGGTTTGGGATAAGATTACAGATGTGGAGGCCTGGCCGCGCATCTGGAAATATTTCAGGTATGTTGCTATTCTGGGGGATGAAGATTCCCTTAAGTTAGGGAGCCGGATAGAGTGCAGGGTCAGAGCCGCGATGTTTTATAAACTGGAGTTTACAGTATTGATAAATGAAATTGTCCCCTGTTCAAAGCTCAGGGTTTCGGCAAGCGGTGATCTTGAAGGGGAGGGGACATGGATTCTTAACGGCCATGGAGAATCTGTTGAATCTGTTTTTGAATGGAATGTGACAACAGATAATGTGTTTTTAAAATTTATAGAGATTCTCCCCTTCGGGAGCAGGCTGCTGCAGTTTAATCATAAACTGGTTATGGAAGAGGGATATAGATCTTTTTTAAAGGAGTGAGTATCTCCTTAATCCGGTTAGAGTTTTAAACGGGATGACCCATCCCCCCATCTTTACTATAAAATGCGGGACATCACCCCCCGATTCCCCTGCGGCGGAGAACTTTACCTCGGTCTGTCCCTCATTGACTGCATTCAGAGTGACTTCACCCTCCATTATGTAGATCCGGACATAATCGGGATTTACTGCTTTGTACTTTTCCGCTTCACCTTTAGGGAGTGAGCTCATTGTGAAAACTGTCCGGCCCGATACTTTTTCAGATTTAATTTTTATTATGCTGTCCCGTCTGCTCACCGGCCATGGCGGTGCTGTTATATAGTAGGCGATTATTTCGCCCGATTCTGTTTTTGTAATATACTCGGAATGTACACAGTCTGCCATCCAGTGCCGGTTGTTGGGAATATCCATTACTATCTTCTGTATGGAATCAGGGGGGATATTCAGTGTTGTTAATGCCATAAATTCGAAAATACCGGTTGTTGTACCGGGGCGCTGATAAATTTTCACATCTGAGATTGTGCGGGAGTATTCCCATGGCTTGTTATTTTTAACCGGAGCCGCGGCAATTGACGAACAGAGAATTATAAAAGCGAAGAATAGAATATTTAATTTCATCGGTTAAGTCCCCGGTCTGGATTAATTTTTAATTTATAACTGATTAAAAATTGCATATTGGATCGGGCAACAAGAAAAAATAAAAATTGAGTGTGGCTGTGGCGGCGATTCGTATGCTTTGCATATGCCTGAGATGGGGGATTGCGGGGGCAACGCCCCCGTAATCCCCCATCTCAGGCACAGCGCTGTGCCTTTAAAAAATTTTTTCAGGAATTAATATTGATTGCAATGTATTCCACCGGATAATTTATTTACATTATGAGATTATTGGTAACTTATCATAAATCGGCGGAGAGCATTATCGCCATCAGTTTATGAGTATTGACGATTATTGTAATTATCTCAAATTGCTGTGTAATATATTTCAGCCTTTGTGCTGAGTAAATAAGATGTTTGAATAAACTAAACGGGATACTGTTTTGCGAAAACTAAGATCTGCATTTTATCTCTTTTTATTAACCTGTATTTCAGGTGTTCTAGCCTATCATTATATAGAGGGGATGTCCATTTCCGATTCTATATTTATGACGGCAATTACAATCAGTTCTGTAGGTTTTGGCGAAGTTCAGCCTCTTACCGGGAAGGGGCGGATTATAACAATGTTCATCATTGTATTCGGGATAACTATTGCAGGTTATACCCTTGGTACTTTTATCAGAATGCTGATAGAGGGTGAAATTAGTGAACGATTCGGGAGAAAGAAAGTGGCAAAAAGAATATCAGTGCTTAAGAATCACTTTATTGTGTGCGGTTTCGGAAGGATAGGGAAACTTATTACAAAGGAACTTTTAAAGAACGGTGAAAAAGTTATAGTGCTTGAAAACGATGCAAAGCGTGTCCCGGAGCTTGAGTCAATGGCTGTTACATACCTCATGCTCGATGCTTCCGACGAGAATACTCTGCTTAAAGCCGGTATCATGAAAGCCAAAGGTCTGGTTACAGCTGTAATGTCCGATGCCGATAATGTCTTTATAACTCTGACAGCGCGCATGCTCCATCCTGATATTTACATAATGGCCAGAGCTTCTGACGCGAAAAACGAGAAGAAACTTTCAAGTGCCGGTGCTGACAAAGTTGTTTCGCCCTATCTTATCGGCGGGCAGAGGATGGCCCAGATGCTCATAAGACCTACTGTTGTAGATTTTATTGATATTGCGACAATGGATGACAAACTCGGTCTTAGAATGGAAGAGGCTAAGATCAGTCCAAAATCACACTACATAGGAAAAACACTTATCGAAAGCAATCTTCGTAAAGATTTTGGCGTAATTATAGTTCTGATTAAAAAAGCCGATGGTGAAATGAAGTTTAACCCTCAGCCTACGGAGGTTCTTGAAGTTGATGACGTTATCGTTATGCTTGGTAAAATTCACGATGTGGAGAAGATCAACGCCATCATTTAGTACCGGTTATTTTTTTAAAGTCTGAATAACCTTTCCGTTTGTAATAAATGAGAGCCCCACTCCCTGCCTGGTGCTTATCATTACAGCTTCGACAATGGGGTTCTGGATGCTGCTTTTTGAAACCCATCGGACAATGAATGAGGCGCCTGTTCCCCCTGTTGTATCGTTTTCCGAGATGACAAGGTCAAAAGTTTCAAGAGGTTTGACTCTGAGATTTTTTGTGAGGAATTTTTTTACAAGTTCACCCTTTGAATTGTAGTAGTCTATCTCCTGAAGGTAAAGATCACCCGTGCGGTCGATGTTCCGTATGTTAAGTGTAGCAGTGAGGTTGTAAAGACTGGTGCTGTCTTTAAAGTAAACGCTGGAATACACCGGTACATATACAATCTCTCCCTCCGCTATGTCGCTTTCATTAAATGGTTTTTCTATTTCATGGGATTTGATGTTGAGGGAATTTTTTTTGTTGAAGAATTCAACAGTGCTTACCTGTGAGTCTCCGCAGGAGATGCATATTAGAGATAGCAGTATTACGGCTGATATTACTTTTACATTCATAAACATCCCTCTTTTGCTGAAAACTTTTTTAAGTCTTTATTAATTACCCGTTTTTTTGCAGCAATAATGATATTCATACTACCTGAGCCTCCGTACTCCCGGCCCCCTAAATCCTACTTCGACAAGCTCAGCACATCGCCCGGAGGGGGACTTTGGAGACATTTGTTTTAAAGTCCCCCTCCGGGGGATTTAGGGGGCTGAGGATGTATAATTTTTACTTCTTCTTTGAAGCCGTTGTCTTCTTTTTATTTCTAAGCATCGATTCCACTTTGAGCGGAAGACCGTAGATGTTAAGAAATCCCGTTGCATCCTTCTGGTCGTAAAGTGTTCCCGCGTCGAATGTTGCGATATCGGGTTCGTATAGTGTATCGTCCGATTTACGCCCCACAAGTGTACAGTTACCTTTGTAGAGTTTCATTCTTACAACACCGTTTACATATTCCTGAGTTTTGTTGATCAATGCATCAAGTGCTTCCCGTTTTCTGCTGAACCATAATCCGTTATAGATGAGGCGTGAGTATTCGTTCGCAAGATCGTCTTTGAAATGCTGAGTGTCCCTGTCGAGAGTGATTGATTCAAGGTCACGGTGTGCGATCATGAGAACAGTTCCAGCGGGTGTTTCGTATACTCCCCGTGATTTTATACCTACAAGTCTGTTCTCAACTATATCCACACGTCCGATGCCGTTCTCGCCGGCAATCTTGTTAAGTTTCTTCATCAATTCCACAGGTTTGAGTTTTTTGCCGTCGATTGCAACAGGTTCACCTTTTTTGAATTCGATTTCGATATACAAAGGTTTGTCCGGAGCGTTCTCGGGAGATTTGGTAAGGAGGAACATGCTTTCATCGGGCTCGCGGTATGGATTTTCCAGGATTCCCCCTTCGTATGAAATGTGCAGAATATTTCTGTCCATGCTGTATGGCTTATCTTTTGTTATAGGGAGAGGGATGTTGTGCTTCTCGGCGTAATCAAAAAGTTTGGTTCTTGAGTCGAGATCCCATATTCTCCATGGTGCGATAATTTCAAGATCTGGAGCAAGAGATTTAAATGCCATTTCAAAACGGACCTGATCGTTCCCTTTACCGGTTGCTCCGTGGCATACCGCATCGGCTTTCTCTCTTCTTGCGATTTCAATCTGGCGCTTTGCGATGACAGGACGGGCAAGTGATGTTCCAAGTAGATATCTGTCTTCGTAGATAGCGTTAGCTTTTATCGCCTGGAATATGTAGTCCGTTACAAACTCCTCGGTAAGATCTTCTATATAGCATTTGCTTGCACCGGTTTTTTTCGCTTTTTCAGGGATGCCGTTAAGCTCCTCCTCCTGTCCTATGTCTGCTGCATAGGCTATTACTTCGCAGTCGTATGTTTCACGAAGCCATTTAAGGATGATTGAAGTGTCCAGTCCGCCCGAGTATGCAAGTACAACTTTTTTTATCTTTTTCATTATGAGTTCCTCACTGTTTGAGTTTTTATATTTTTACTTCCCCTCCCTTGATGGGAGGGGTTAGGGGAGGGTGATTGATAAGTTTTTATAATAAACTATAAGCAATGACACCCCCGCCTATCCTCCCCCATCAAGGGGGAGGGAGTTAAGATTGTAAGTTCTAGCCTATCTCCCCATTAATGCACAGAGTACTGCTTTCTGGCAGTGGAGTCTGTTTTCCGCCTGGTCGAATACTATTGAGTGTCTTCCGTCCATTACTTCATCTGTTATCTCTTCTCCTCTGTGTGCGGGGAGGCAGTGAAGCACCTTTGTGTCTTTTCCGGTTTTTCTAAGAAGGTCCATGTTGACCTGGTAGTTTAAAAATGGTTTCTTCTTTTTTGCCGCGTCTTTCTCCTGCCCCATGCTTACCCAGACGTCGGTGTAAATATAGTCCGCTCCCTCGACGGCTTTATCCACATCATTTGTGATAACGATTTTCGAGTATGAGTTTGCCGCGAGCTTGTAGGCCTTTTCCATTACAGCCATTTCGGGCTCGAATTTTCTGGGACATGCAATTGTTATGTCGGTTCCAAGTATTGCCGCTCCGATGAGGAGAGAGTTTGCAACATTGTTTCCGTCTCCGATGTATGTTACTTTAACTTTCGCTATATCCTTCTCTCTTTCGAAGATTGTAAAATAATCGGCCAGTGCCTGACATGGATGATATGTGTCTGTTAATCCGTTTACAACGGGAATATCCGCATAATCTGCAAGTGCCACAACTTTATCATGACCGAATGTCCGTATCATTATTCCGTCGTTGTATCTTGAAAGGACTCTCGCTGTATCGGCAATGGTCTCTCCCCGCCCCAGCTGGATATCATTGCTGCTTAAGAAGAGCGCGTGTCCGCCGAGCTGCAGCATCCCTGTTTCGAAGGATACCCTTGTACGGGTCGAATTCTTTTCAAATATCATCGCAAGAGTTTTGTTCTCCAGCACCTTCTCAAATTTGCCTTTCTTTACATCTTTTTTGAGAGCCGCAGAACATTCGAAGAGTCTGAATATATCCTCTCTCGTAAGATCGCCAAGTGTAAGGAAATCCTCAGAGCTTATTCGAGGTATTTTCATATAGTTCACCATTCTTTAAAATTAATTTTTCAAAAATATCCATCCCCTCTTCAAGGGTTTTCATGTTTATGTTGAGAGGGGGCATTATCCTTATGACATTTCCCGCGGTACAGTTGATTACCAGTTTATCTTCCAGAGCCTCTTTTACCAGATGTTTACCCTCTTCGGCTATTTCAACTCCGATGTGAAGTCCCATGCCTCTAAGACTCTTTATGTATCCGGTTTTCTGTTTTATTTTTTTAAGTCTGTCAAAGATATAGGTGGATGATGCGTCTACCGCGTTGACAAACTGTTTCTTTTTTACTTCATTCAGCACGGCGGACGCAGCGGCGCATGCAAGATGGTTCCCTCCGAATGTTGTTCCGTGTGTTCCGTAGGGTAGATGTTCGGCGAGAAAGTTCTTCGCGTGAATTGCGCCTATTGGTACTCCGCCCCCCAGCCCTTTCGCAAGAGTGAGAATGTCCGGTGTTACATTGAAGTGCTGATGAACATAGGTTGTTCCTGTTCTTCCGATGCCGGTCTGAACCTCGTCAACAATTGTCAATATGCCCTTCTGGTTGCATGTTTCGAAGATCTCTCTTACAAAGTCTGCGTCGGCCACATTGATTCCGCTTTCGCCCTGTATAAGCTCCAGCATTACGGCAGCTATATGCTTGTCGTTTTTCAGTATTTTGCGTATAGCCTTTCTGTTGTTATATGGCGCATAGATAAAACCGGGGACTATGGGGCCGAATCCTCCATGGATTTTATCCTGTGCTGTTGCCGACATTGAGCCGAAGGTCCTTCCGTGAAAAGAACCGGTAAATGTGACTATTTTATATTTTTTCCTGTGTATACCGAGTCCGTAACGTCTTGCCAGTTTTATCGCGGCTTCGTTTGCCTCGGTTCCGCTGTTTACGAACAGGGATTTCCCCGGAAATGATGTTTCAGAGATAAGCCGTGCGGTTTCGATCTGTTCCTGATTGAAGAACAGATTCGATGAATGGATGATTTTATCAATCTGGCCGTGAAGGGCCTTCTGGTACGCCGGGTGTGAATATCCAAGGGCCGATACAGCTATACCGGACAGGAAATCGACATATTTCTTATTATCCTGATCATAGAGATAGGAACCGTCACCTTTGACAAATGAAACCGGCAGTCTCTCTCCATAGTTCTGGAAAAGAAACTCTTTGTCGTCGTTCATAATCTTAGTAAGTTTTGATGAACTCAATGTTTTACTCCGTTGATAAAAGTCTAAAGTTTTAAGTCTAATGTTGAAAGTTTAAAGTTGAAAGTTTAAAATTTGACTTTAATATTCAGAAAACAGTTATAACTCCCGTCCGTGAGATTCAGAGGGGAGTTGTTGAAATTCTGCAATATCTATTTATAAAGTATTGATTTTATCTGGAATTTACTGTCAATTATTAAAATAAAAATGCGGTAATTTTTGGAGGGGTTGTTGTAGAGACTTAGCAGTGCTATATCTCTACAACAGATATTACCTGACTATTTATTTTTACCGGCAAGTTTGTAGGGCATAAATTCATTTTCTTCTCTGGTGAGCAGATTTAAAAGTTTCGGGTGTATAAAAAGTTTTTCACGACCTGCGGATTGTTCGATCAGAACCCCTATATCACAGAGAGCTTTAAGATACTCACTGGCCGTCTGACGTTTGGCTACATTCTTTTCTACAAGATTTGCTATCCGGCAGTAAGGCTGCTCGAAAATAAGATCAACGAGTTCGCGGTTGTATATTTTTGGGAGCCCATTCCTTATATATTCAGAAGTATGCTCCTGGAGTGTGCGTATTGCCGTAATTTTAGCTGTTGTCCAGAGAGCTGTTTCCTCAACACCCCGCACAATATATAATATCCACTCTTCCCATATATCATTTGATGTCACATTAAGAAGAAGGCGATAATAATCGGATTTATTACGGATAATATAACGGCTCAGGTAAAGTATAGGGAGACTTAAAAGATTTTCCTGTATTATAAAAAGCGAGTTTATAATACGTCCTGTACGGCCATTCCCGTCAGTAAAAGGGTGTATAGCTTCAAATTGATAATGAGCTATTGCCATACAAATTAGCGGGTCAAGTTCACGATAATCATGAATAAACTTCTCCCAGTTTGAAAGAAGATTGCGGATAACATTTTCTCCAACCGGGGGAGTATATATAATATTACCTGTTTTATCATTCCCAAGTGCTGTGCCGGGAATCTTACGGACTGTCATTTCACATCCCTTGATTGTACTGCAGATTAACTCGGCGGTTGCTGTACTGATAGGTCTTTCATTCAGAGACTTATAACCTTCATAGAGAGCAGTGCGGTAGCGGAGGGCTTCCTTTGTTGCTGAATCAGCCTGGTCGATTATTTCGGAAAAACGGAATAACTGATCAGAAGTTGTGACTATATTTTCTATTTCGGAGCTTGCCTGTGCTTCAAGTAAAAGGAGGCTGTTTATTAGCATACTCTGGTTAGGTATAAGATTTGCCGCTGACTTCAGCTCTGCAAGTGCTGCACGGGCTGCTATGCAGGCTTTAAGCACAGCTCTGGTTTCAAGCTCAGTTGCCGGTGGTAGTAGAGGGAGATTGTTATAAGGTTGTTCGGGGTTCCATGTTGTTTTCATTTTTGTTTATTGGACCTGTTTTTTATGGATAGCGGGGCGAATGATTATTCGCCCTTACTTGTTCGCTCTTATATGTCGATGATTGTTATTTTTTTCGACATATAGTGGGTGGTTTTAGAGACGCAACAGTGCTGCGTTTCTACGTTTTTACCGGGGATATTTTAAAATGGGATCTCCATTTGTATGTCGTTATCTTCCGATACCGGCTTTGGAATTTTTTTCACCGGTATTTTTTTCCCGGGCGCATGTTCTGATGCTGGTGCCGGTTTTTTCTTTTGAGGCGGTTTGGACCATCTCTTTAGAATATACTCCATCTCCTCCAGTTTGTACTTAAAAACTTCAATCCCTTCGTTCAGGTCTATCCGGATATGATTTTTTATTTTCAAGGTATTGCCTATTTTGCTGAATCCCCAGGCCGGATCATCTTTTGCACGCTTTGCCTGTTCGCGAAGCGCCTTCAGCTGTTTTTTATATTCCTGCTGTACCTGTATGAGCTGCGAGATTGACGCTGTTTCGTAGAAGTCCCCCGTTTTTATATTGCATAGTGCGGCAAGCATCTCCATGCGCTCCAGGTTATTCTCTCTGTATGCGGTCTGTACCTCGTGCCAGATTTCGTCGTACTGTTCGCCTGTCTCTTTCCGGCTGTCGGGGTGAAGACGGCGGGCAAGGTCCCGGTAGAGATCCCTGAGCCTTGTTCCGGTTTCGGGATTATTTTTAGCGTCATTATTTCCATACCCTGAGTCTGCCGGCTGACCGGCGCAGTACTCCTCTTTGAATATGCTGAATGCCTTGTCGAAGAGTCTTTT
>PGXT01000034.1:30657-35381 GCA_002839285.1 Spirochaetae bacterium HGW-Spirochaetae-5
GTGAATTCTCTCTTTCATTTCACGGATAATGGTCAGTTCTCTGCCGAATATGGAGTTGAGCCATTTACGGAAGGCGGGTCTGTCCTCTTTTTCGTACACTGTCCATTCTGCTCTGGCGCGGTCAAGCTCGAGTGATATTTTTTTGAAAGAATGGATATGCTTTTTGCGGATAGGTGCATTATCTATAATCATGGGGGGATAAAAGACAATTTTTTTTGCACTTCGTTTTGCGGCGTGCGTTGTCTTATCTTTTTTATTTATAGGAGTTCTTTCCATAAATCAGTTAGTCATCCTCGCCATCTTCAATATCTCGAAACTTCAGTTCTTTGTTGAGTATGCCGATGGCGAATTCACCCTTCTCTGTAAGTTTATCAATTACTTCGGTCATTGTTCCGGAGTTGAAACTTATGTACTCTTCGAACTTTTTAGTCATCTCTCTTCCGATGATAATCTCTCTCCCAGCAAAGACTTCTCCAACATCTTTCAGTGTTTTTTTTATCCGGTGGGGGGATTCGTAGATTATAATAATCCCTTCGTGAGTTTTAAGCCTGTTAAGTTCATTGATTCTTTTTCCCGGTTTTTTACTCAGGAATCCTCCGAAGAGAACTGTTTTTTCGGGGAAACCTGAAACCGATATGAGCGTGGTAAGCGCCGATACTCCCGGTACCGGAACCACGTTTATTCCCTCTCTCCGGGCAATGGAGACTATTTTGCTCCCGGGATCTGAAAGTCCCGGTGTGCCCGAGTCTGTCATGTATCCGATGTTTACTCCGTTTTTAACTTCATCAATAAGGGACATTATCTTCCTGTCATCGGAGTGCATATGCAGTGAACGGAGCGGTTTGTTTATCCCGTGATAGGAGAGAACTCTTGCAGTCTGCCGTGTGTCCTCGCAGTAGATTATCGCCGCTGTCTCTTTTATTATGCGGAGAGCCCGCAGTGTTATATCTTCAGGGTTTCCGATGGGTGCTGCTATTATGTAGAGAGAAGCTTCTTCCGTCATGGTTATTTCCTTATCTATTTCTATGTCTGAATTCTGCGGACATTACATGTGAACTTTTAGTCTGTAAATATATCAACCGGAATGAGGGATAATCGTCAATTATTAAATTACATTATTGTCTGAATCAGGATTTATAGGATTAATGGATTATGGGATTTAGTAAATTTAACATGCACTGAATCATGTAAATCGTTTAATTGTCTGAATTAGGATTCGTAGGATTAAGAGATTATAGGATTTAGTAAAAGATTATGAAGCGCTGTGCTTTCAAAAATAAATTGCTGCAGGTCACGATAATGCAATGAAATATTCTTCTTGATTTTTATATTTACCGGTGTCGAATAGTAAATATTAAGTAATATATAAGAGGCATGCATGCTCCCTGAATCTGTTGTTATACAATCATCTTCTGTTTCTTCGGCAAGATGGAAACTTTTTGGTCAGTCTCTTCTGGAACGGAATATCCGCATTCTCAAGCAGGCCGGTGCGGGGAGAATCTATCTTGATCTGAATGAATCAGATATTGTTTTTTATGAAAGTAAGGTCAGGAAGCATATATCGTCTCTGCCGGGTGCTGAAGTGATCATCGGAAAACCGGACAATGATAAGCATCTCCTTATCTCGGCGAATCACTTTCTTCTGTTCAGCGCATTTTCGAAGTTTGAAGAGAATTTTATACTGCTTAACGGGATTTATCAGCCTGTTAAAAAACAGAGTCAGTACATAATAGAAAACAATACAGATTTTGCAGGTGCACGGAAATTTGCATTGGAGGTTATACGCACAGGTTCCGGCGGAAAAATTGCCCAGAATATAAACAAGCGGATATCTATTCCGCTGAGTCTTTTTCTGGCGCGGTTACGGGTGCTCCCCAATGTTATAACAATTGTAAACTTTTTTATTGGTGTGCTTGCAATTGTGCTGCTTTTTTCAAACAGGCTTATTGACCAGGCGGCGGGGGGTATTCTTGTACAGCTCTGTTCTATTATTGACGGATGCGACGGTGAGGTCGCACGGATGACCACAAGGTTTTCAAAACTTGGCGGCCTCCTTGACACGATAAGCGATCAGCTCCTTGCCGCTGCTCTAATAGCTGTTTCTGTTGTTAAAGTGTATCAGAACTTCCCTTTTCCGGTTTTCCTGATCAATATGATAGGCGTTGCAGGAGGGGTGGGGATTATGATGGGAATAATTGTTTATTTTATGAAGCACTACAGCGAGTCCATGTCCTTTGCGTCATACGACCGTGAGTTTCTTGCGGTACTCCCGCCGTCTGATAAACTCGCAAAGGCCATGGGTTATCTTCAGTATCTTGCAAGAAAGGAACTATATTCAATGATGGTATGCCTCTTCTGTCTATTCGGCGCACTCCATTACTACATGTTATTCTTTACACTGGTAGCAGTGATCGGAGTAATACTGATGCTTATTCTAAACCACAGATACTTCCCGACACTGGAACGGATAAGAGATTGATGGGGAGAGAATTACAGACGGATACCAGAGAACATTTAGAATATTTCCCATACGGGGAGACATGGATACACAACAAGGCGACAAGTGAGCAACAGAGTACGCCGTACAAGTTTACGAGCAAGGAGTTGGATGAAGAGACTGGCCTGTATTACTTCGAGGCTCGGTATTATGACGCGAGGATGTCAAGGTGGATTAGTGCAGACCCGCCAATAAGTAGAGGGGATTATTTTCCTGTACCTCCAGTTAACGACAAGGCAAAGGAACATAACAGTAAACTACCGGGAATGGGTGGAGTCTTTAACTCTATCAATCTGGATGCATATCAATATGCGGGGCAGAACCCGGTAAGGTTGATTGACCCTGATGGAAAATTCATTTTAGGCTGTGGAGAAGAGAAGCAAGGTACAAAGGTTGTTAAAGATATTATTGAAGCAGGTGGTCAGCAAGGTATTTTATTTGATAAAAAATCGATGGATGCTTTTAAAAATCTTGAACGCACATTGAATCGAACTCAATCAGCACAAGAGTTCGCTGCATTTGTAATACCCTTCGCATCAGCAATTTCTGGACTTGGTGGGAAAAAAATAGAACAGGTTGTTGGTTTAGCAAATGCTGGAGGAGTAACTAATTCTTTAGCACTACCAGAAAGTGTTAAAAATGCTCTTGGAGCATTAGACAATAAAAATTTGGGTGATTTCATAAAAAAATTGCCTGTTAGTAATTTACATATATTGAGCCAGCAAGCAGCAATTCTTGGATTGGAATATCAAAACGAAGGTAATTCTAATAGCCAGAAACTATCAAAATTCTGGTTTAATGTATCAGATGGTTTAGATGACATGAAAAGTGAAGCGGCTAGATAGCAGATAGAAGTAAAAAAGGAGTAATTTTAATGTGCAGAGTTGCCAATAATATAATATTTTTAACTTTTACTTTATTGATTATTTTTTATATAGGTTGCTTTAAATCGGATAAAGATGAAGAAGAAAAAGAAATGATTAATGCAATAAAACAAAATAATATAGAGTTTCTGACGAAAAAACTGAGAAATGGATTTGATTTAAATAATCAAAAATTAATGGAGGAAATACCTCTGCATTTAGCTGTCTCTGAAAGTAAAATTAATATTATTTATTTATTTCTTGAAAACAAAGCGAACGTAAACGCCAGAGATGAGATATTAGGGAATACATGTTTATGGTATGCAGTTGATGTTGAGGTTGTAAAACTATTAATTGAAAAGGGAATAGATATTAATTTGCAAAATAAAAGAGGCGAGATTGCTCTTTTCCACTTTGTTTACGATGATTATCATGATAATTATAAAATTTCAAACCTTCTAATTGAAAATGGTTCTAACCTCAATACTAGAGATAGAGTTGGTGCTACACCAATTTCTATTGCAGTCTATGGAGGTAATTATAAGTCTTTTGATTTATTGTTAAAAAAAGGTGCCGAAATTAATATTAAAGATAATAATAATTTTAATTTGTTAAACTACCTCGCTTTAGGTAAAAGTAGTGTTAAATTTGCAAGGATTTTAGAAAAAAATGGAATTACCTTTGATAATATTACAAAAAATGGAGATAATTCTATAATACTTGTTGCCAAACATCCTATTGAGAAAGTCGAATATCTTAAATTTTTATTATCAAAGGGGTTGAATATAAATCATCAAAATATATTTGGGAATACTGCACTTCATGAAGCAGTTGAAAGTGGTAGTAGTGAAATAGTAGCAGAATTATTGAAAAATAGGGCTAAGATTAATATAAAAAACAAAGAAGGAAAAACGGCTGAAGCTATTGCCATTCATAACAAAGACAATAAGATTATTAAGCTATTTAAACTGGCACACACTAGGCAGTTATAGACAAACCGGTTCCGTAAACGAAGGTTCAGTTCTCTATCACAACGAGTCCACTCTCGGCACAGGGCGGGTAAAAAGAAAAAACGCCGCAGAACAAGTTCCCCATGTTGCATAATTGCTAGCTTGACGACGTCGCCGGTGGATGGATTAAGTTTCTGATACAAAGAGTCGGCGATGTGCGAAGCGAACGTCTAGCGTCAATTGTGGGACGTGGGGTGCGGGCAGTGAGTTTGTGCTCAGTTTAAGTTTATACGGTCGACGAGTTGGTGTTTTTTAGAGGGTGTCTGATTTTTTGTGTAAACAGCCTTTGATCACATCGGCACCCTATCGCCAAAATGAATGGCGAACTGGTTTAAAGCTGCACCCCAATTCCTT
>PGXT01000211.1:0-2670 GCA_002839285.1 Spirochaetae bacterium HGW-Spirochaetae-5
AAGACCGACATGAGCTGCTATAAGGTTCTCTCATCGGGAGGGTCATCTCTCCCTGTTGAGGTACTTAAGCAATTTAAAGAACTAACAGGTGCCGATATAAATGAAGGATTCGGGATGACCGAGACTTCACCTCAGACTCATCTTAATCCTTACGGCGGACACCACAAAGCGGGGAGTATAGGTCTTCCATATCCCGATACAGAAGTACGCATTGTCGATCTTGCAACAGGCGAAGAGTCCATGCCGGTGGGTAAAGAGGGGGAGATGATCTTCCGCGGACCTCAGGTTACTAAAGGTTATCTCAATAAGCCGGAAGAGACTGCAAAAGCGATACGCAACGGCTGGCTCTATTCAGGAGACATTGCCTATATGGATGAGGATGGATACTTCTTTATTGTGGACAGGATGAAGGATCTTATAATCTCAAGCGGTTATAATGTCTATCCGAGAGAGATTGAAGAGGTGCTTTATGAGCATCCGGGAATTCAGAAGGCGGCAGCGATAGGACTTCCCGACGAGAAGCGCGGTGAGCAGATAAAAGTATTTGTTGTACCGAATGAGGGTGCGACCCTGGACACAGAAGAGGTAATGAAATACTGTCAGGAAAAGCTTGCAAAATATAAATGGCCCTCAATAATTGAAGTAAGATCATCTCTCCCTGAAAGCACAGTGGGCAAGATTCTTAAAAAAGATCTTAAGAAAGAGGAAGAGGCTAAGAGAAAGTAGAATAAATGGAACAGACTGAAAAATATACAACTGTAAAAAAAGTTGTTCAGATGATCAAGCCAGGGAGCAAGATTTTTCTCAGCAGCGGTGCGGCTATCCCCAGGCTTTTTCTGTCGGAGATGACTGCATCCACTGATCAGAATATTCTTGATCTGGAGCTGATTCAGCTCATCACGCTTGGTGATTATCTTAAAATAGATTCAGAAAGTAATTCGAGATACAGGCTTAAAACTTTCAGCACTGGGGAAAGTATTATAAAGAGAATTCAGTCGGGGGAGGTTGACTTTATCCCGGCTAACCTTATGGAGATCCCCTTTATCTTTTCGCGCAAGGCGCAGAGAATTGATGTCGCAGTGGTGACAACATCTCCCCCTGACGGAAGGGGATTTATGAGCCTGGGGATTGCGTCAGATGTCGCAAAAATTGTGATCAAACAGGCTAAACTTGTAGTGGCCGAAATCAATCCGGAAATGCCTGTTACCTACGGCGATACCTTTATTCACACAGATCAGGTGAACTCAATTATTGAAAGCACGTTTCCTCTTCCTGAAAGAGAGAGGAAACCTTATGATGAGGCGATGAACAGAATCGGATTTCATATTGCAAATCTTGTTGATGACGGATCGACGGTAGTACTGAACGTGGGGAGAGTCTTTGATGCCATTGCCGACAATCTGAAAAATAAAAAGGACCTGGGCGTATTTACAAATGTAATCTCTGACTGGGTAATTGATCTTGTTGAGAGCGGTGCTGTTTCGATTGAACGGAACAGGCTTAAGGGCGGACAGGTCACAGCCAGCTACTGTTACGGAAGCAAAAAATTATATGACTATGTTTCGCATAACCCGGTGTTTGAATTTCATCCCATTGCGGTTCTTGCAAATCCGCTGAATATACGGAGAGTGAATAATCTTGTAAGCATAATGAATGTGAAGAGGATTGACGTTACCGGTGAGCTGATAATATTTTATTCCGGCGACAACCTTCTCTCTGGATACGAGAGCAAACTGAATTTTTCAGTCGGTGCGGCATTTGCCAAAAACGGGAAATCAATAATTGTTCTTAACTCCATCGATCGGGATGGGCGGAGCAACATTGTCGTGACCCATGAGGAGGAGGCTGACATGGCGCGGGGGACACTCGGTGTTACAAGATATGTTGTAACTGAGTATGGTGTCGCAAATCTTTTCGGAAGATCGATAAGAGAACGTGTTCTTGCCATGATCGATATTGCTCACCCTGACCATCGCGAGGAGCTCCTTGACAAAGCTAAAAAGATGGGTTATGCATATAGAGATCAGATCTTCAGCAGAGATAATTCACTGAACTATCCGGAATCTCTTGAAACAGTAAAAAGTTTCAAGCAGGGGCTCGATCTGAAGATCCGTCCCATCAAACCTTCCGATGAAGATATGATGCGTGAACTCTTCTATCAGTTTTCCGATGAGGCGAAATATCTGAGGTACTTTTCCAAAGTGAGCTCCATGCCTCACAAAAATATGCAGCGATACGCAAATATCGATTATGACAAAACTCTCTCAATTGTAGGCGTTCTGGAAATGGGCAGTACTCAGAAGATTATTGCCGAAGCTAGATATTCCTACTACGAAATTGACGATACATATGAACTTGCTTTTATCGTCAGCGAGGAGTATCAGGGGCGCGGGATAGCCGGTTTTCTCCTTGAGTATCTCCTGAATATTGCAAAAGAGCGTGGTATAAAACATCTTTGCGCAAGTGTTCTTTATGAGAACAGTAAAATGATTAAGGTTTTTAAGAGAGGGACTGTTAAACCCGAGATAAATGTCGAAGAGGGAGTAATTGTTTTTCGATATAATCTTTAACAAAAGTCTGATTTTTGACAATTTTTACTACTATTCCCGTAAAATGCGCAAAATTTATTGACATTTTAAAAGTCACCTTCTATGAATTCTTTAGTAGAAA
>PGXT01000211.1:2717-7351 GCA_002839285.1 Spirochaetae bacterium HGW-Spirochaetae-5
GATAGAGATGATTCATAAAAATATATAAGTCTTAAATTCAGCCGGTTTCATTAAGATACAGAATCAGCACCAGCTTTGATCTTTTGGCGGATAGGGTTAACGATGCAGTTACTCTTTGTAGCAGCATCCGTTCATTGACGATCTTATCCCCTGTAAAATAGATAAAAACATATTAAGGAGGCTTATATGCTTAATCCGTTGGTTGATACAAGGGATGTAAAATTTGTCGTTTTTGAACTTCTGGAACTTGATAAAATGACTAAATATCCTGCATTTGCTGATTTTGATCATGACACTTTTGACGCGACAATCGATCTTGCCGAGCAGATGGCGGTTGAAGTATTCTTCCCGACTGCTGAGGAAGGGGACAAAATCGGAGTTAAATGGGATCCGGTTACTAAAGCTGTAAAAATTCCTGAAATTTTCAAACCTGCACTGGACAAGTATTATGAAGCCGGTTTTATGGGGCTTACAGATCATCCTGAAGATGGCGGTATGGGAATGCCGAATCTTGTAGGAGCTGCTGCAAGCGAATATATCTGCGCTGCTAACTACTGCCTTGGTATGTATCCCGGTCTTTCACACGGCTGTATGGAGATGCTCTTTACTCACGCTACTGAAGAACAGAAAAGAATGTACGGCGACAAGATTATGTCCGGGGAGTGGGGCGGAACTATGTGTCTTACCGAGCCTGAAGCCGGATCTGACGTTGGTAACCTTAAAACAAAAGCTGTTAAGCAGGCTGATGGAACATATAAAATCACAGGACAGAAGATATTTATCTCATCCGGTGAAAACGATTATTACAGCAACATGATTCACCCTGTACTTGCAAGAATAGAGGGAGATCCTAAAGGAACAAAGGGTATCTCTATCTTTATCGTACCTAAATATCTTGTTAATGCCGATGGTTCAGTTGGAGCATTCAACGATGTAACATGTTCAGGTGTTGAGCATAAGATGGGTATTCACGGACAGGCAACATCACAGCTTGCATTCGGAGATAATGGAAACTGTGTAGGTTATCTCATGGGTCAGGAACGTCAGGGTATGAAGATCATGTTCCAGATGATGAACTTCGCGCGTAACGGAGTTGCTATTCAGGGACATGGAAACGCATCTGCTGCGTACATGCACGCTGTAACATATGCTAAAAACAGATATCAGGGAGCTGATGTAACACAGATGCTCAATCCCGATGCTCCTCTTGTAACTATAAGCAAACACCCCGATGTTAAGAGAATGCTTTTATGGATGAAGTCTCACCTTGAAGGACAGAGAATTCTCTGCTACTTCCTGTTTAAAAACATCGACATGACACATGCTTCTTCTGACGAAACAGAAAAAGCTGAAGCACAGGGTCTTGTTGAAATTCTTACTCCTATTTGTAAAGCAGGATGTACAGACAAAGGTGTTGAGATTACTTCAATGGCAATGCAGACATATGGCGGTTACGGTTATTGTAAAGATTATCCTATCGTAAGATACATGAACGATTCAAAGATTCTTGCTATCTGGGAAGGAACAAACGGTATCCAGTCTATGGACCTTACGATGAGAAAGATCCTCATGAACAAGGACCAGTTCAACTATAAAGCAATGACAAAGAGAATGCACGAAACTGTTGCTAAAGCTAAAGGTATTGTTGAGGATAAATATCTTGAACTCTTTACAGAGGGGCTGAAAGAACTTGATGAGCTTATTGAAATGCTGAAACAGCAGATGGCTACAGGTAAGTTCCTGAATCTTTTTATGCACGGGTCAATGACAGTTACTATTCCTAAAATGAAAGAGCTTGTTGGTGATGCTAAAGGCGCTGACAGAGACGCGATTCTTAATGATAATGCGGAAGCGGCATTCTATACAGGGAAGACTTTATCTTCACAGTTCTATCTCGGATCAGAGTTTCCTAAATTCTTCGGAAGAGCAAGAGCAATCAAGTTCAACGAAGGCGCACCGATCAAAGCAACTGACGCAGTTTTCACAGGCGCATTGGCAGAGTAAAAGTTTCCAGAATCATAAAGATAAAAAAAGGGGATGCCTTCGGGCATCCCTTTTTTTTGTGTTCCGCAGTCATCACACTCCCGCCTCACCCGGCCGGCGCAGGGATGGGCAATGGCAGTTAAAATTCCTAAAGCTCTTCCTGATACCGATCAAAAACGTCTGTTATCTCTTTCGAAGGTTCCTTATCGATTAAGCTTACTATTACTATTGCAATAATTGACATTATAAACCCCGGTACAATTTCATATATAGTAAAAATTCCACCCAGGTGGGAAAGATTCTTCCATGTCGCTCCGAGTCCGGCCCATGCGAAAGATACTACTTTAAATACAGAGCTGTTGGGGTTCAGGGAGATTGCATAGGCTACGATAGATATTGCTATTACAGCGGCTCTTCCTGTCCATACAAGCTGCTTCTGAGTAGCCTCTGTTTTGAAAACAGTTTTGAAAATATCTTCAGAGATTGTAGATGCGGCCACAAGAAGCTGTGAATCTGCTGTACTCATAATTGCCGCAAGAATTGCCGAGAGCATAACCCCTGCCATGAATGAAACAAATAACGACTGCACCATTATCATGAATATCTTTTCCGAGTCTCCTCCCGCAAGGAGTGATCCCGATGTATATGCATGTCCGATGATCCCTATAAAAACAGCTGAGGCAAGAGATATGATTACCCATACCATTGCGATTATTCTGGCATCGCGGATATTGTCGGGACTGTCTATTCCCATAAATCTTACAAGTATATGAGGCATTCCGAAATATCCAAGACCCCAGGCTGCCGATGATATAACTGCGATTGCAGTGAGATCGTTCCCCATAATGTTTTTGGTTATAGAAAAGAGTGTGGGACTTATTGCAGTTACTCTCTCCATTGTTGCTGAAATTCCACCCATGCTGACAATACCTGCAATGGGAACGACTATTGCTGCAAAGAGCATGATGAATCCCTGAATAAAATCTGTCCATGATACAGCAAAGAATCCTCCCAGGAATGTGTAGAGAACAAGAACTCCTCCGCCTATTAGTATTGCATATTCATATGGAATACCGAATACAGTGTTGAAGAGTTTCCCCCCTGCGATAAATCCCGAAGATACATAGAGTGTGAAGAATATTACAGTAAAGACCGATGCAATAATTCTCAGCATTCGTGTTTTATCACCAAAGCGGTTTTCAAAAAAATCTGAAATTGTTAATGAATCTCCGGCTATTTTGGTGTATATACGGAGTCTTTTTGCAATAAACTTCCAGTTGAGGTAAGTTCCAAGAGAGAGACCCGCTGCAAGCCAGAAAGCTTCACCAAAACCTGATGCGTATGCAAGCCCAGGTAATCCCATTAAAAGCCATCCACTCATGTCCGAAGCCTGTGCGCTGAGAGAGGTTACCCACTTTCCGATACTCCGTCCGCCCAGAGCATAGTCTGAAAGATCTGCAGATTTTTTTGCGAAGTAGATACCGACAGCAAGCATGGCGATCAGGTAGATGCTGAACGCAACTATAATTCCGATTTGTGCTGACATATAATCTCCTGTTATATTTGTTAAAATGTATGTGTGTGTTAAAAAATTGAAGTAAGACCTCATCCCCCTGGCCTGCTTCAGGTATAATCATTACCTGCATCCAGCCCCCCAACCCCCCGGAGGGGGACTTAAAAGACTTTTGTTTTAAAAATTAAGTTAAAATGAATGAATTTTACGATATTGTTTTAAAGTCCAACGACCGGGGATTTAGGGGGCTGGTGAGTTGAGGGGTTCTGATCATGTCCGTTTGTCGACCTCCCTTCTAGTAAACCCTCTCGATCTTATACCCTTCATCGCTGAATTTTTTTAATATCAGATTTATATGATCGTGTCCGTTTGTTTCCACTGTAACTTCCAGGTGAACTTTGTGGAGCCGGTCCAGGCTTTTAAACTGATTGTGGTCGAGCTTCACTACGTTTGCGTTGTTTTCTGCCAGTATTTTTGATACGTTAAGAAGCTGCCCCGGTTTATCCGGGAGTTCAACGGAGAAGCAGAATATTCTTCCCCGGGAGAGGAGCCCCTGGTCGATCATTCCGGCAATGGTAAGCACATCAATATTTCCGCCGCTTATAACAGAGACGATTTTTCTTTCAGGACCTGTAATCTTTTTTAATCCGGCAATTGAGAGTATGGCGGCATTTTCTGCTATGAGTTTATGTCTTTCTGCCAGCATAAGAAAGGACTCCATGAGGTCGTAGTCGCTTACTGTTATTATTTCATCAACGTATTTTGATACTATATCAAATGTAATCTCCCCGGCGCGTTTGACTGCAACACCATCGGCGATTGTCTGGACTTTATCAAGTTCGGTTACGCATCCGTATTCAAGGCAGTGGCTAAGAGTCGCGGCGCCTGCCGGTTCTACTCCGATTATTTTTATGTCAGGTTTTATATGCTTTGCTGCAATTGCAATTCCCGAGATCAGTCCGCCGCCCCCCACGGGAACAAGTATAGTATTGCAGTCGGGTAGTTCATTCAGAATCTCAATAGCGATAGTCCCCTGTCCGGCGATAACCTTTTCGTCATCAAAGGGGTGTACAAATATAAGATTTCTCTCCCTTGAGATATTGACTGCGTTGTGGTATGCTTCATCATAAATGTCTCC
>PGXT01000212.1 GCA_002839285.1 Spirochaetae bacterium HGW-Spirochaetae-5
ACTGCGTCTTTAATCATGGTATAGAGTTCTTCTTTGGTGATGGTAATTTGCATTTAGATAACCCCTGTTGAAATAATATACTTAATTTTCTGCCTGACTGCAATAGCATCAGGAATGATTTTAATGACCCTCTTTTAGTCGGCTTCATTTTTCCAGACTGAGCAGGTAACTCTCAGTATTACATTATAATTATAACATAGAATTTTTCAAGTATTATTAGTTTATGTTTCCTGTAATATCCCCTGAATTAAGGGTTTAAATTCCGTAATTGCAGTAGATGATGGTATGCTGATATTGTCCTCTTTCATTTCCTCAATGTGCATTTCAATAGCCTTATATATTTTTTTTTCTACTTCTTCAATAGTCTGTGCTGCTGCAATACATCCGGGAAGATCCGGGGAGTATGCCGAATGGTTATTCACCGCTTTTTCTATAACTATTAAAAATTTTTGCATTGAATTTTCCTGCTTTGAATTTTAAAGTTGAGCCTGTTATAATAAATGTCCCAATCATTTTAAGTGATGAATGACTTCGTGAAATACAAAATGTTACTGTGGCATGGTGAGTTTTACCATATTCTAAAATTAGTTAATCAACAAAATATTATAATGGATGATAATAATGAAGTTACAGATATTGAATTTTATTGTATATGCTTTAATTGTTATTCTATCTTTTGTCTTTTTTTATAGTTTTAATCCTTTGATTATTATTGTTGCAAATATATTTTTTTTATCGGTTTTATTTATAATATCTTCTTTTTATGGATTATCTCTAAATCGAAACCCGATTGTCCAAAGATTGATTTTTTTTCTACTTGGGGCAGAGCGAAAATTAATGAAAATATAGATAAATATTTTGATGAAATATATGCGAAGAAATATAAAGTAATAGTTACCTCTAGTTATTTAGTTCCTTTTATATTTCTTATCTTAATATTGACATTTCTCTTTGTTATTTTATTTTAATCGTCATGCCTGTTGTGTTAAATTTGATCTGTAAAGATTGAGTTGTTATACTCTGATGTAATATAGAATTTCAAAGGCGGTAAACTATTGTTAGATCGTGCAACTCTCCGCATAATTGATGCTATTAATGTTCCTGTACTTGTTACGGATGAATCGGGCGTTATAACCGGGCGCAATAAATCCGCTGTGATTTTTTTCCATAAAGAGATTGAAACCGGATCTTCCGTTACGGAATTACTCCCTTCTATGAAATTCACCGGTAATGACGGAATTCAAACCCTTAAAGATGGTGAAATCTTCTACTACTTCGAGATAGATGCCCTTGTGAACGGGAAGGTGAAGGAGGTGGACGTTGATGTTGCCTTTGCCGCAGATGGAGAGATGGGGAGCTATATCTGCACAGTTAAGGACATTTCAATTTACTCCGAGCTGATGAACAGTATAAATAAATTCAGTACCATAGTTGAAAGCAGCCCCGCCTCTGTGGTGATTACTGACATTAAAGGGAATATTGAATTTCTTAACGAGAATTTTCAGCATCTTACGGGGTATAGTCATGAGGAGCTTACGGGAAAAAATATAAGAATGCTCCGTTCTCCATTGCAGGTGAAGGAGTTCAGAAAGAGTATCAGGGAGACCCTTAAATCCGGTGACAAATGGAAGGGTGAACTTCTTAATATTTCGAAGAATGGTGACCCTTACTGGGTGCTTGCTACAATCTCGCCGATCTATAATAAAAATAACGAAATTATAAATTACATTTCAATTCAGGAGGATATTACCTACCTGAAAAAAATTGAAGAGAACCTTACTCAGTCCGAAGAGAAGTTCCGTGTCCTTTATGAAACTCTCCCTGAAGGGATTGTCGTTACAGATCTCTCCGGTGTAATAATTCAGGTTAATCAGGCTTATCTTAATATTCACGGCTATAACGGTCGGGGAGAGATTGTCGGTAAAAATATTTACAATATTGCCGATGAAAAACTAAGCGCTTTTATTCACAAACTTTTTGATTCTGCCGAAAAAAACGGTTACAGCGACATCGAGAGTTATGAGATCATAAATCCCGAAACCGTCTACATAGAGATTCAGGCCGCGCTGATGAAAGGGGAGAAGGGGCCAATCGGTTTCGTTCTTCTTGCCGGTGATAATACAAGCCGCGTGAAGGCCGAGTCTGCACTGCGTGAGAGTGAGGCCCGGAACCGCGCACTTATTGAAGCTGTTCCCGATATTATGTTCAGAGTAAATAATGAGGGCGTATACCTTGACAAGATGCTGGGGAACAAAATCAGCGAGGTCTTCCCCGAGAGCATAGCTGTCGATACCGTGCGCTTTATATCACAGGCGATTAAATCACGTGAGATTCAGATCTTCGAGTACCCCGTGGTTAGCGGAGGGAGAGACGAGTTTTACGAGTCGAGATTTATCGCCATCGAAGATGATGAAGTTCTGATCATTCTCCGTAATGTTACTGAACGGCATACTGCAATGATGCAGATCGAGGAGGCCCGCCGTGAAGCGGAGTTTGCAAACCGTTCGAAGAGCGAATTCCTTGCCAATATGAGCCACGAGATCCGTACTCCGCTCAACAGCATTACCGGATTTATTGAACTGCTTATGAGGAGCAGACTTGACGAAATGCAGAGGGAATACCTGGGGATAATAAAGAAGAGCGCCGGCAACCTTCTTGGTATAATAAACTGGGGAGAAAAAAATGAGATTCTTCTCTTTCATCGATCCGCGGATTCCCGAAGGTATCATCTCCGATCCTCTGCGTATAAAACAGGTGCTTTCGAATCTGCTCAGCAACGCCATTAAGTTTACACCGGAAGACGGTCTTGTAATAATAGAAATTAATCTTTCAAGAAATAAAGACGGGTTCTGTCTTATTAACTTTTCCGTTGCCGATACCGGTATTGGTATTCCTGAACGGAAGCAGAAGCAGATCTTTGACGCGTTCATTCAGGCCGACAGTTCCATTACACGGCGCTTCGGCGGCACCGGTCTGGGGTTGAGCATAAGCGCTAATCTCGTTCGCCTTCTGGGGAGCGAAATTGTTCTTGAGAGTGTAATGGGTGTGGGGAGCAAGTTCTACTTTACCGTTGAGGCCGAGGTGAGTACCGATTCCTCTCCCGCTGATAATTTCAGGAACTCAATGATTAAAGCATGCATAATTACCGGTGATATGGAGGATTATTCGTTTAAAAATCTTGAGTCATATCTCTCGGCGTGCGGATGCGTGACGCAGGTCTGCGGGAATTTTGCCGATGCTTCCGATGCGGAGTGCGGTTTATGTTTTATAATTAAACCGGGTGTACCCCTTGACAGCATAACCGTTGATGATCTGCGCGGGCTGAAGTCTCCCGTGTTTGCAGTATCCGATGTTGATGATCTGAATGAGTATAGACCTGAAGTCCGTGAGGTATTAAGCGATCAACTCTCTCATCCTCTGACACCGGAGATGATATTCAGGACCTTATCTGCAGTATCGGATTTGAAAAATACAGAGACGGATTTTCCTGAAGAAACGGTGGGGAAAACTGAACTGAAATTTTCAGGTAGGGTTCTTGTCGGTGAGGATAACAATATAAATCAGAGGCTTATGATGCTTCTGCTTAAAGACTACGGTCTGGATGTAGACCTTGGAGGGAACGGGCTTGCTGTCTTTGAAAAATTCCGTAAGGATAAATATGATCTTATACTCATGGATATCAATATGCCCGTTGCTGATGGTCTTGAGACCGCGCATATGATAAGAGAATTTGAAAAAGACCAGTCTCTGCAGGAGACCCCCATAGTTGCTCTTACTGCAAAGGCGCTGAAGGGGGACCGGGAGATTATACTCGAAAGCGGTATGAACGATTACCTTGCCAAACCTGTGGAAATGGACAAACTGGAGGCTGTTCTGCTCAAATATCTTGCAGCAGTGGAAGTTGATATACCGCGTGAAGGTTTCCCGATCAAAGATATCGGTACCTCTGACAATGTCTATTATGATCTGAAAAAAACTGCATTGGAGCTGAAAATCCCTGTAAATGTTCTGCTGAATATCGGCAGAGATTTTTTTGAAGATACACTAAAAGTTGTTGATGATATTAAAGCAGCGGTGGAAGTATCTGACTGCCATAGTATTGCCGCGTTCTCACATAAGGTGCGGGGCGCCTCTGCCAATTTAAGATTTGTGGAGCTTTCAGAATTTTTTCTAATTCTTGAGGAAAAAGCTGCCCGGGCGGAAAATAATTTTGATTACGGCAGTATAATTGATAATATAGTTAATGAATTAAACAGGCTTAAGGGCTATTTTTAACCGATGCTGATTCTTTAGCATGTATTTCAGAGTAAAATAGCAGATTATATATCCCCGCCGCCTTCGGCGGCGGGGAGAATGGATTATTTCCAATTTTAAAAAAGTTCAGGCATTATAACTGATGTTTAGCGGGGAGTTTAATATGAATACAGTTCTTGCAATAGATGACGACAAGACAACACTGGGGATACTGGAGTCGCAGCTTAACGGTCTCGGCTACAGGGTTTTTACCGAACGGGCTGCTGTTAAAGGGATTGAGATTGCCAAGGGCTTTAATCCCGATGTTATTCTGCTCGATCTGCATATGCCTGTAATGGACGGCTTTGAGGTTCTCGGAGCTTTACGGCGCGATAAGACCACGCGGGATATTCCGGTAATTATGCTCACTTCCAATAAAGAGAAGGATACCGTGGTGGAGGCCATGCGCCATGGTGTGGTGGATTACATCGTAAAGCCTTATAATCCCGATAAGCTCAATCTTAAAATTAAAGCTGCAATCAATTATGGCGGCATGAAGAGGCAGCAGAATATGGAGGTCTTCATTGAGATAAGCCGTAAAGGGGATATGTCGGTAATAATGATGCAGGGGAGCATATCGGAAAAGGGATTTCAGAACGATGTTAAAACAGTCTTCAACAGTTTCTTTATGAAACAGATTCACGGCAAGATTTCTATTTTTGATATCAGAAATGTAAATGAGATGAAAGATGAGGATATAGAAGAGTTTGTAAAGATTATCAATATGTTTTCCGAAACAAAGAAAAAGATTGTGGCCGGAAGACATTACGGCGCAATAGTCGCATCTACAAATCTCGAAGAGCAGGCAGATCTTTTTCTTTCGTTTGGAGATTTAGAGCTTGCGATGAATACGATATAATTCGTTGACACCCNATGAAACTAACGATAATAACCAGAGACAATAAAAGCGCGGCCAGAGCCTGCGAACTTGAGACTACCCGCAGTGTCATAAAAACTCCTGTTTTTATGCCTGTTGCAACACGGGGTGCAATTCGTGCTCTTACACAGGCTGATGTTGAGAGCATCGGCTTTGATATAATTCTTTCGAACACCTATCATATTTATATGCGCCCCGGAACCGATGTTGTGGGTGCCGCCGGGGGACTTCATAAATTTATGAACTTTTCGAAATCGCTCCTTACGGATTCAGGGGGATTTCAGGTCTTCTCTCTAAGCAACCTCTGCAAGGTAAAAGAGGACGGCGTGGAGTTCAATTCGCATCTCGACGGATCGAAGCATTTTTTTACCCCGGAAAAGGTTCTGGACATTCAGCGCGTTATAGGCTCTGACATAATGATGGTGCTTGACCAGTGTACCGATTATCCCATAGAAAAGAACAAGGCCGTAGCTGCAATGGAGAAGACCATCTCCTGGGCTAAGCGTTCAAAAATATACTACGATGAGACTTTCGATAAAGAACTTCAGGCATGTTTTGCCATTATTCAGGGGAGCGTCTTTACCGATCTGCGGAAAGAGTGCGCAGACAGGCTGGTGGAGCTGGATTTCCCCGGATACGCAATCGGCGGATTGTCCGTAGGTGAGCCGAAGGAGCTTTACCGCGAGATAACGGAAAACCTTCTGCCGCATATGCCCGATGATAAACCGCGGTACATGATGGGGGTAGGGAGCCCCCTTGAGATTCTTTTTGCCATAAGACAGGGTGTGGACATGTTCGACTGTGTAATGCCCACGCGAATTGCAAGAAACGGAACTCTGTACACGTCAACAGGCCGTGTCAATATAAAAGCCGCTCAATATGAAAAAGACTTCGGACCCCTGGACGAAAACTGTAGCTGTTATGTCTGCAGAAATTTCTCCCGTGCATATCTTCGCCATATATTCAGAGCGGGGGAGATTGCGGCTCTTACATATAATACATACCACAATCTCCATTTTATGAAGCACTTCATGGATGAGGTAAGGCAGTCTATCATGGAAGGGACTTTCAGCGAAACCGAGGCGAAGTGGTATAACATATTCAGCTGAGTTCAGGTTTGCTCATGTAAAATTGAAACAGATGATATATTTCTATATCTGACCTGTAAGTGGTCAGACCACTGTATCTGTTCGGGGAATCGTTACGTTTTATCCGCACTGTTTTTCTTTTTTTTAACTAATCTTATAAAATCTTGAAAATATTCT
>PGXT01000213.1 GCA_002839285.1 Spirochaetae bacterium HGW-Spirochaetae-5
GGAGATGGAAACTGAAAAAAGATGAACTGAACAGTGAGAATATGGGAAAGATTAAACGGATGGCTCACATGTTTTCGAGAGTGCCGGAGGAAGAGTAGGCTATTATCCCCCTCCCTTGATGGGAGGGGTAAGGGGAGGGTGAAGAGTTAATTTATTGTATTAATAATATTATAACCTTATTTTAACTACATCACCCCCACCCCGTCCCTCCCCCATCAAGGGGGAGGAAGAAACACAATAAAACATACAGGAGAAAACAAAAATGAAAAAAATCTTAGTACTGCTGGCAGCTGCAATTCTCAGTTTAACTTCCTGCGGATATAATACAATTCAGGCGAATGAAGAGGAGGTTTTTGCGGCATGGGGAGATGTCGAGGCTGCATACCAGAGAAGGATGGATCTGATTCCAAACCTTGTTGAAGTTGTCAAAGCCTATGCCTCGCACGAAAAGGATACTCTTACAGCTGTAACAGAAGCAAGATCTAAAGTCGGTTCATTTCAGGTGACCAAAGATGTACTGAACGATCCTGCGTCATTTCAGAAATTTCAGAGCGTTCAGGGCGACCTGTCATCAGCTCTGTCAAAACTTATGGTGGTTGTTGAAAAATATCCCGACCTGAAAGCAAACCAGAATTTCACAGACCTTCAGCATCAGCTTGAAGGGACCGAAAACAGAATCAATGTTGCACGGGTAAGATACAACCAGGCTGTACAGAAATTCAATACATCTATACGTGTATTCCCCAACACCCTTACAAACAGTCTGCTTCTTCACCTTGACAGAAAAGAACCTTTCAAGTCCCAGGAGGGAGCGGCAACTGCACCTAAGGTTGATTTCAAGTGAAAAATATCCTATTTATAATTATTGCAGCACTTCTTATAATACCGGTTCAACTGAGCTACGCTCTTGAAGTTCCGGTACTGCAGGGGCGTGTAAATGATTATGGAGATATGATATCACCTGAAACGGAGTCTCTCCTTGAGGAGAGACTTAAATCCTTTGAGTTGTCAGATTCAACTCAGATTGTAATACTAACAGTAAACTCCCTCGAAGGTGATGCCATGGAGGATTTCACAATCCGTGTGGCAGAGAAATGGAAAATCGGACAGACAAAAAAAGATAACGGAGTAATACTCTTTGCTTCTAAAAATGACAGGCGTATGAGAATTGAAGTGGGCCGTGGTCTTGAAGGTGTGCTGACAGATCTACTTTCCGGGCGGATTCTTGATAATGTTATAAGGCCAAGATTTAAAGCCGGCGATTTCGATGGAGGATTTATTGACGGAACAGCTTCCATTATAGATGCCTGCCGAGGTGAATTTAAAAATGACAGTGTAAAGACAGATTCAGCAGACAGTGGATCACCTATCGAAAAATATATGATTTTCATTCTTGCAATACTTTACATTGCTATATTGGTCGTATCACAATTCTCAAAAATTTTAAGCGGTGGTATCGGAGCTTTGAGTCTCCCTTCGATAATTTATTTCGGGTTTTCACCTATGGGATTTATTGAAGTTCTTATATTCGCATGTATTGGCTTTGTCGTTGCATTAATTTTACCCTATATCCCCATCGGCGGCGGTTCTTCCTCGGGAGGTTCAGGAGGAAGTTCCGGCGGAAGTTCAAGCTTCGGCGGCGGAGGGGGGAGTTTCGGAGGGGGAGGAAGTTCAGGAGGATGGTAATGAAAAACAGATCTGAAACATTTTTTACAGAAGATGAAAAACAATCTATTGAAGCCTCAATTAAAGAAGCTGAATCACGTACATCGGGTGAAATTGTAACAATGGTGGTTGAACAGAGTGACGGTTACAGAGATACAGATGTTACTACAGGTATTCTGGCTGCTGCATTGCTGTCAATCTATCCTGCAGAACTCTTTTTTGCAAATTCTGAATTCCTGATTAGAAAATTTATCCCGTCAATGAGCTGGTTCTCGCAGATACCGGATGAGACAAGATTCACGGCAGGACTTCTGCTGTTCATTTCACTGACGGTTATACTGACCTTCCCGCTGAAGATGATATTCAGAAAATTCCCATTATTGAAAAAATTTATAATCACTGCAAAACGGATGGATGAAGAGGTTAAAGAGAGAGCTCTTCGCGGATTTCATGAACATGGTCTTGGCAATACAAAAGATTCCACGGGCGTACTATTTCTAATTTCTATTTTTGAAAAAAAAGTTCAGATACTTGCCGATCACGGAATTTATTCGAAGATAAAACAGGAGACACTGGACCGGTACGCATCTTCAGTCGGGAAAGGGATAGCATCCGGAAAAGGCGGTGAAGCTTTATGCACTGCAATAAAGGAGATAGGGAATGAACTTGAAAAACACTTCCCGCGATCCCACGATGATAGAAATGAACTTCGAGACAGTCTGGTCACAGAAAAATAGTTACCGCGGAGATATGTTTATGAAGAATATACTTTTTACAATAGCTATTCTCTTAACTGCAGTTTTTTCTTATGCTTCTGAACCGGTATTCCCTGTACTGACCGGACCTGTCGTTGATAATACCGGTGTACTGAATTCTGATCAGATCAGACTCCTTTCAGCAAAACTGATAAGCTTCCAGAAAACAAAAGGGAGCCAGATTGCAGTCTGTATAATCCCCACAACTTCACCGCTCACAATAGAAGACTA
>PGXT01000214.1 GCA_002839285.1 Spirochaetae bacterium HGW-Spirochaetae-5
CGCGGCTTTGCAGTTGTGGCAGATGAGATTTCGAAACTGGCAGATCAGACATTCAGCAGTGTAAAAGATATCAGTAATCTTATCAAAGCCGGCGAAAATGAAACAAAGCACGGAATTAACACTGTAAATATAGTGGTACTTTCACTATCTAAAATTATCGATGGTGTAACCCGGATTAATCAAATGGTGGAGTCCATGTCTGAATTCATGAACAGTCAGTACTCAACTAATCAGGATGTAAACAGAGAAGCTTCCGATGTAAAAGAGAGATCGGAAGAGATAAAGAATGCCGCCATGGAACAGAAGAACGCCACCAATGAGATAGTCAAATCGATATCAACTATTACCGAACTGACTCAGGCAAACGCAATTGGTGCCGAAGAGATGGCCGCAAATGCTAAAGCAATTTCACAAATTGCAGAAAATCTGGATGAAAGAGTCGAAGACTTCAGGAATGGATAATCAGCAGTATTTTTAAATAAATTATCCAGTACTTCGACCGGATGATTTCTCTTCAAATAGTTCTCAATATAATACCGACAAATCTCCCGGCCTATCGGCCACCCTCTTTGATAAAGAGGGTTTAGGCTTCCAGAATTTCATAACCCCCTTTATTAAAGGGGGATGTTGAGCGATGCGAAACTGGGGGATTTCAAGTTTATGGCTGATAAATTATTTAATTATTGATGCAAAATCACATGGTCGAAGTACTAGCTTACCTGATCCTCACATATGCCCAGACCATCCGCTGCACAATACTGATCAGTACTAAAATAATAAATACCGCAAACAGCAGTTTCAGCTGCGAAGGGATAATAAAAAACAGAGTGTAAAAAATAATAGTCATTGTTCCATCGGCTATACCTGAGGGCATGGTGATTGTTGTCATTTCATTATTTGAAGTTGCTCCAAGATTCCGCTTCTCCAGAATTGATGAGAGATACATCCAGCTTGCAGCATTAACATAGTATGACGAAAGTAGAACTGAAAGTATAAAGTAATTCTCCTGCAGTTGAGTGGAAAATACAAATGCGACGGGAATTGCAGAGTACACAATAAAATCTAGAACTATATCAAGATAACCGCCGAAGTCGCTGGACTGCCCGGTGATACGCGCAACTGTCCCGTCGAGCCCGTCAAATATTCTGTTCAACAGCCAGAAAACAAGAGCTGTCATGAGGGATTTTTCAATAATAAAGTATATGCTCACAAGCCCGAATCCGAAAGAGAGAAGTGTAATCATGTTCGGGTGGAGCAGTTTACCCGCCTGTTCTGCAAAGGGGTGAAGTACTATCTCTTTTATGTTTCTTAGAATTCTGTCGAGCATATTTTATCCTGTAGTTATTCCGTCTCATCCGATCGATTAGAGATATTCATCTCATCGCGCCGGCCCCCTAAATCCCCAGGCAGGGGACTTAAAAATATTATTTATAAATTTCTTTTTAAAAAATCAGATTTATCAACATCCTCTGTTAAGTCCCCCTCCGGGGGATTTAGGGGGCTTCACAGAGGGTTGCCAATCATGATTAAAAGTCTGACTGGATGAAGTAAAACATTACTCTCTCTATTTTCTGGCTTTTCGTGTTGCTACGTCAAATATTACTGCAATCGCAAGCACCAGTCCGCGGATAATGTACTGAAGTGATGCGTCTGATGTTGTTGACCAGAGATTCATTCCGTTCATCAGGGACATATATACAAGCGCGCCTATGAGCGAACCGGATATCTTCCCTACTCCGCCGGCTGCGGATACTCCGCCGATATAAGCGGCTGCGATTGCATCAAGCTCAAATAGTGTACCCGCTGTGGGAGACGCCGACTGAAGACGGGAAGCGAACATTATTCCGGAAACTCCGCAGAGAAGCCCCATGGAGCCGAAGACTATCATTGTTATTTTTTTTACACTTATGCCGGAGAGTTCCGCCGCCTCGGGGTTCCCCCCCACGGCATAGATGTGACGGCCCAGTACAGTCTGTCTTGCGATCCAGTCGTAACCGATAACTACCGCAAGCATAATCACCACAGTCCATGACATTCCGTTTGATCCGGAAAGTACCCATGTAATAGCGCCTATTACAACAACAAGAAGAATCTGCTGAAGAATAAATATATAAAAAGGACTGATCTCGAAATTATATGAGCGTTTGCTTTTTCGAATACTGACATTCCTTAGAATTATCCAGATCATCGCCAGCAGACCCAGGAGAAGAGTAAGCTTGTGAGTCCCCGCCATAAATCCCGTACCTGAAAAAAAATCGGGAATACTGCCGTTGCTGATTGCAATAAATGCCGGATCGGAAATTATTATTGTACCGGTTCCCGAGGTGACCATAAGAAGAACTCCACGATAAATAAGCCAGCCCGCCAATGATGCGACAAAGGAGGGTATCCCCAGCATTGCAACAGGTAATGCAGTTAGACACCCCGCCATTACACCAAGCATCAGTACAACGGGGATAACGACATAAACCGGCAACCCCCAGCTGGTTAAACCGATTGCAGAGGCAGCCCCGAGACATCCTGCCAGAAAACCCACTGATAGATCTATATGCCTTATGATAATTATAAAAGTCATACCGACAGCAAGAACAGCAATATATCCGGTCTGATTCATCAGGTCCGCTATATTCTGAGCTTTAATAAAATTT
>PGXT01000035.1 GCA_002839285.1 Spirochaetae bacterium HGW-Spirochaetae-5
AAGCAGTATATTAAACTCGGTAAACTTGGTGAGGCTTTTAATTCAGACGAACAGGTTGTTCTTCTTATTGATGAGATCGATAAAGCGGACATCGAATTCCCGAACGATTTGCTCAACGAGCTTGACGAGATGAGTTTCTACATCCCTGAAACAAAAGAGACTATTAAAGCAAAACATAGACCTATAGTAATCATTACTTCAAACAGTGAGAGAGAACTTCCCGATCCGTTCCTTAGAAGATGCGTATTCCATTATATTGACTTTCCGGGACAGGAACTTATGGAAGAAATTGTCCATGTTCATTATCCCAATATTGAGAAAAAACTTCTCCGTGAAGCATTGAAGAAGTTTTACTGGATAAGAGAGTTTGACATGCTGAGAAAGAAGCCCTCTACAAGTGAACTTATCGACTGGCTTCAGGCGCTTATTCTTGGAGGAATTCCTGTTAAGGATATTGAGAAGGAGATTCCCTTCCTCGGTACTCTTCTTAAAAAACAGGAGGATATCGATCTTCTGCAGAAATCGGGGAAAAATCACTACGCATATAATTCAAGTATGAGAACAAGAGATGTTTATTAATTTTTTCTTTAATCTTAAAAGTAAGGGGATTCCTGTTTCGCTGCATGAGTGGATAACTCTCCATAAAGCTATGGCGATGAATCTTAACGACTGCAGTCTTACATCTTTTTATCATATGGCCAGGTCTATTCTTGTTAAGAATGAGATTTTATACGACAGATATGACATGGCTTTTCTTGATACATTTAAAGATATTGAAACCACCGATGAGATGCTTGAAAAGATTCTTGACGGACTTAAAAAAGTCAAAGAACTCCATCTCTCCGAAGAGGAGAAGAGACAGATTGAGCAGCTTAATCTCGATGAGGTTCTTAAAAATTTTGAAGAGCAGCTGAAGCAGGAACATTACAAAGAACATGTCGGCGGGAATAAAGCCATTGGTACCGGAGGCCGTTCTACTCAGGGTGCATGGGGATATAATCCTGCGGGCATTAGAATAGGGCAGGGGGAGTCGCGTCACAAGCGTGCGGTTCAGATTGCCGAAAAGCGTACATTCCGTAACTATTCAAGTGATATAACACTTGATACAAGGCAGATGAGAGTTGCGCTCTCTCACCTGAGATCACTTCTTCCCATGGGGATTGGTGAGAAGCTTGATCTTAAAAAAACTATCGATTTAACCTGTAAAAACGCCGGTGAAATTGAACTTGTCTGGGAAAACAAAGAGAAGAAGAGTTCCAAAGTGATGCTTCTTATGGATGTGGGGGGTTCTATGACTCCTTATTCCGAGCTTGTGGAGAGATTATTTTCAGCTTCGGCGTCGCAGATAAGCAAGTTTAAACACTTCTATTTTCATAATGCTTTTTATCAGGACCTCTGGACAGATATGGAGAGAAATACTTCAATATCGACTCTGGAGATGCTTAAAAGTGAAGATTCAGATTACAAGGTAATTATAGTGGGTGATGCAGAGATGGCTCCCTCTGAGCTTACCTGGGCAAACGGTGCAGTGGATTACTGGTATCACAACGATACACCGGGGATTGTCTGGATGCAGCGTTTTAAAGAGAAGTTTAAAGACGCTATCTGGCTTAATCCTCTTCCAAAAAGATCATGGGAGTATGTTCACTCAATTCGAATGGTTCGGGATGTATTTCCAATGTTTGAACTTACCCTTGATGGTCTTGATGAGGGGATTAAGTATTTAATGACTGGAAAGTGTTCGATTTATAATAGATAGAAATGTTCTGCCCCCACCGGGCTCCACCGGAATGGGCTAATTATTACCCACATCTTTTTGTGCAGCCCCCTAAATCCCCCGGAGGGGGACTTCCATATAAAATTCTCAATTGAAATCATTAGTTTTAATCAATATTGTTTTGCCCCCTTCGGGGGTGCGGGGGCTTTGCGGGATGATTTACAGTTGAAAACATGAGATGTGGGTAATGATTAGATGAATGGGGGAAGCCAGAGAGAGGGCGGAAAAGGTTTTTAATCTTTCAATACCGCACTCATCGCTTTTCTGAGATCATCCAGTGTAAAGGGTTTTGTTAATCTTTCGCTGAAACCGTAATGTTTATAATCTGCCATAACCGGATCATCGCAATAACCGCTTGCAACCACAAGTGGTATTGTCTCATCCAGCTCTCTGATTTTTGCAGAAGTCTGAACTCCCCCCATCCCGCCGGAAATTGTTAAATCCATAATTATTGCATTGAATGGATTGTTTGTTTTTTTAGCTTTGTTAAATTCTATTATAGCATTGTCTCCGTCGGGGACACAGACAGCTGTTAAACCTATATGTTCCAGCATTTTTTTAAGCATGGGGCGGAGATGGGGATCATCATCCATTATCAGAATTTTTCCTGTAAGCTGTTTATACTGAATTTCTGATTTTAAATCAGGGGTCTTTTTCTGTTTTGTTGCGGGGAGAAATATGTAAAAAGATGTCCCTTCGCCCGGTTTAGATTTAACCGTGATATCTCCTCCATGGCTCCTTACAATTGAGTGTGAAACGGAGAGTCCTAACCCTGTACCGAAACCTTTGGTGGTATAATATGGATCAAAAATATACGGGATTATATGTTCACTTATCCCTATACCGTAATCTTTTATTTCTATTTTTATATAATCTGATAATTCTCGATTTCTACTGAGTGGAGAAGGGATTTTTACGTTATCAATTTTTATATCAATATAGCCTCCTTTATCCTCCATTGAATCTCTTGCATTCAATACAAGATTCTGAATAACCTGACTTATCTGTCCGGCATCAGCTTCAACATGCAGGAGCTGATTATCACATTTAATTCTCGGTTTTATTCCGGAACCTGTCAGTACAAAACGGGCGGTCTCTTCTACAATATTTTTTATTGAAGTTATATCTTTTACAGGTGTTCCGCCCCTTGAAAAAGTAAGCAGCTGCATGGTTAAGTTTTTTGCCCGGTAAACTGCTTTCTCTATGTCTGCAAGTATTTCATTTTCAGCTTTTTTTTCACGCAGGCTGCTCATAAGGAGTGTTGTGTTTCCAAGTACACCGGAAAGAATATTATTAAAATCATGTGCTATTCCCCCGGCAAAAAGCCCTAAAGATTTAACTTTCCTGGCGTTATCAATATCGTGCGTCTGATCGAGGAACCACCTTAATACGCTTATCATTGAAAGAAGAATAAATATAGTAAATCCGAATCCGAAATATGAATAGATCCTTGATGAAAAGAGTCCTCTCTCTAATTCCATCATTCCGCGGATCATATCTACTCCACCTGAAATAGTCCCGATAATTATACCGGTTAAGATTAAACCGAGATATCGTACACGTCTGTTTATAATAATGTCTGCCGAAATTGTGATGAAAGTATAAAAGGTGGCAAAAAAAATCATTATATCTCTTATGCGGTAAAGTATTCCAGGGGTACCTCTGCCGAAGTTCCATGGCGTTATTATTGACTCTTCCGGTTTTATAGATGAAAGAAATAATTCGGGATAAATAATTGATGCTGATAATAATATTAATGAAATCATAAATACAGTTTTATAAAGTATAGTATTAAATCTCCTGAATTTTTTACCAAGTTCAAGAATATCCGAAAGAAGCATGGGGAGTGCAAAACTGTAAAAAATTACAGAAACTGCCTCTACCCTATGAAAGAAAAGAGCCATAGATGAATTTTGAACAGCGCTGAGAATTATTACAAGAACTTCACTGGTTGTAAATATAAAACCGAGAATCCCCATGATTAGAATTGAAAGGAAGAGTCTTTTTTTTTCAAAAATGTATACAAAGAGATAGAGCAGAGATCCGATTAAAAGAATACCGCTGCAGATTGAAAGTAACAAAACCGGCATAAAGATGCTTAATAATGTCTGCGACTCAATATTTATCATGGTTATGAATAATATAATGCAAGTTAAAGGAAAATTCAGCATTATTTTTTTAAAGTAGAGAAAGAATTACTGCGGTTTATTATTTTGAAGTAATTGAAATTTTTTACGCCGCAGGGTGGTCTGGTGTATTATAAATATCAGATTTCACTCTGCGGCGGTATTATAACTTCTGCATGTGCTTAATAATCTATTTTACATCTCTCCATTTTTTTGTATCTGAATCGAGTCCAAGCTGGCCGCCGGGATTCATTATATTATTCGGGTCGAGATGTTTTTTGATTGTACGGAGTATATTCATCTGCTCTTTCCCAAGATGCTCCTCCATCCATGGTGCTATCATTTTGCCTACCCCATGATGATGGCTGAGCGAGCCTCCGCTTTTACAGATCGCATCGATTACACCCTCCTGGAATTTCACATAATCCTTCACGCCGCCGTCTTTCATAATAAAAATGAAATAAAGATTTGTCCCCTGAGAATAGAAGTGTGAACTGTGAGTCATGCATATAGTTTCGGGACGTGCCTTTATAAACTTTCTTACTTCTGTATGAACTTTATGGAGATTGTCCCAGCATACCCCTGTTTCAAGCGTATCTATAAGTATTCCATAGTCATGAAGATCCTCTCTCAAATAGGGATCTTTGTATCTACCCGGTTCCCACATCTTTGTCGGGAAGCCTGTAATATACATACCGCCATGTTTTTTACAGATTTTTTTTACCTGCTTTTTAACATTCTTCGTGAAGTTTTTCTCACCTTCGCTTGATCCAAGGAACAGGCAGCGCTGCATCGGTTTAAACCCCCGAAGCTGCATCGCCTTATCAAGAATTGAACCGTCGATGCCGTAAAGTTTCAGACCGATGTGAGTCTCCTCTTCGTCCGAGATACGGAATACTGCGGGCATTCCGAATTCTGCCTGGGATATCTCTCTTCCGGCATTTATTGCATCCTGAAATGTGGGGAAGATAAAGCCGAATCGCTCTCTATTCTCAGGCATGTGTTTGAATATTTTTAGTGTAAGCTCAACGAGAACACCGAATGTACCTTCGTTCCCTTTCATTATATCGTTTACTTTTGGTCCCGTTGCAGTTCCGGGATATGCCAGTGTTGTAAATGTTCCCGCAGGTGTTATATATTTCTGACTTAGGACGAGGTCGTAGGCGTCTCCGTAATATGATGATCCCTGTCCTGAACCGAGGGTAACAATCCATCCTCCGGCGGATGAATATTCAAATGACTGAGGGAAGTGTCCGCATGTGTATGCATTTTTTGCATTAAATTTTTCACGTGCATTGTTCAGGGCATTCTCAAGATCGGGTCCCATAATCCCAGCCTGAACTGTAACTGTGTGATTAAGTTCATTCAGTTCAAGTACCTTGTTCATGTGTGTATTCATGACAAGAGTAACTCCGCCTTTCGATGCCTTAAGTCCGAAGTTGACAGAGGATCCTCCGCCGTAAACATATACGGGAATTTTCTGTGTATTACAATACTTTACCACTTCAGAGATAACAGCTTCTGATATGGGATGTATAACTATATCCGAAACCGTGCTGATTTTACCGCTGCGGAGATTGATTGCCTCTTCTACAGTTTTGCCGGTTGAATATTTTAGTCTGTTGTATTCATCAATCTGAATATTCTCTTTCCCTGCAATTTTTTCCAGTCTGGCAATCTGTTCTTTTTTAAGTTTAACAGGTTTTTTGAATGATACAATTTCATCACCATTTGTTTTTTCCGATGCAAAATGGGAATCATCAAGATTAAACTGGATCTTAATCTCTTCAAAAAGTTTATGATTTGGATGCTTAAATCCTTCAGGCGCGCCCCATTTAAATATTGATCTGTAGCTTTTCTCCACCGGAGCGGATTCTCTCCATGCCGGTTCAATTATTTTCTTTGCCATGATAAGTTCTCCTGATTTATGGTTTTTTAAAAAGTTTTTCAGCTTCAGCGATTTCACTGTTTTTTCTATCCTGATCCCAGCCTAGAATTGCTCCGGCTGTATCGGCAATTTTTTTAAGTGCATCTTTTCCCGGATGGCCAAGTGTGCCTAATCCGGTTCTTCTGAACAATATATCTGTGAGTGTTAATGCCATTTCTTTCTCTATAGCATAAACAATCTGGGCTGCGATTTCACCTTCAGATGTCAAAGGTGTAGTTAGAGATTTATCTTTATCCGCAGCAGACATGAGACTGTCTATTTCGGTGCCGTACATTCTTGAAAGATAATCCACCGTTTCTGATGGCAGATTGCTGTATTTTGTTTTACAGAATTCAACAAAGGCGTTGATATCTTCAATTTCTGAACCGTAGAGATATTCTTTATCTGTACCGGCTTTTTTATCGGATATTCCAAGCTTTCTGCATGCAATCTTCATTACGTTTTCTGCAAGGTTCCGGCTTGTAGTATATTTTCCCCCTTCAACTGTAATAAGTCCGTCGAATCCGTCAGCGGCGTTATCAAAAATTTCATATTTTCTCGATGATTCATAAACATCCTCAGTCTGATCCTCAACAAGTGGGCGCAGTCCGCCGTAGCAGTAAAGAATATCATCATATGAAATTTTTACATTTTCACCGAATGATGAATTAACGTCGTTAACGAGTTCCATGACGCTCTCTTTGCGGATTGTCCATTTGTCAGGGCTCCCTATGTACTCTTTATCCGTGGTTCCGATCAGCGAGTACCCTCTCCATGGAATTATGAAGATATGTCTTCCGCCGGGGGTTGACGAGGTTACAAGATATTTCGAGAGAATTTTTTTTGTAATTATATGAATCCCTTCAGATCTTCGTAGAACCTCTTTATGTTCTTCTGTTCCAGTGAGAGATAAAACTTTATCCGCCCATGGACCGGCGCAATTGATTGTTATTTTCCCTTTTACTGAAACTGCACGGTTGTTGATCTTATCAAATAAGTTTACACCGTCGATTTTATTGTTAAATATGCGGAATCCTTTAACTTCCATATAGTTAGCCACGTCGGCACCCTTAGCAGCTGCTGATTTTATAAAAGCCAGCGTGAGCCTTTCGGGACAGATACTGGCACAGTCATAATAAACAAGCGAACCATCCTGATCTTTACTGTCCAGTACAGGTTCCTGCTTAATAGTCTCCTTCCTTGAAAAGTTTTTGTGAGAGGGGAGTCTTTTACTTTTATCCCATGTAAACTTTTTATCAAAAGACAGTATATCATAAAGTATCATACCTATTTTCAGCAGATACTTCTGTTTTTTCATTGCGGGATTGTTGAAAATTATCATATTCCCGATGGGGTAGACAAAATTCGGTGCTATGTTTTCAAGAACTCTTCTCTCTCTTAGGGATTCCCTTACAAGTGAGAGTTCAAAATTAGCAAGATAGCGGAGTCCGCCATGAATCAGTTTTGATGTTGCAGAGGATGTTTTTGAACCGAAATCATCCTTCTCTACTAAGGCAACAGAGAGCCCTCTGGACGCCGCATCGTATGCTACAGCGGCTCCCGTTATCCCCCCTCCTATAACGATTATATCATATTCAGTAGTGCTGTTAAATTCAGATCTTATCATTATTATTCTCCAGATAATTTAAGATTTTTTTTTCAGCATAAACAATAACTTCATTCATTATTTTTTTTGCTGATTTTCCGTCGCCGGCAATTACCGCTTTTGAAATTTCTACATGAAATTTAGCTGTTACTTTTTTGTTCTCTTCTATTTTGAAATACAGCTGCCCGAAGTCCTTGAATATATCGTTAAAAAAATTAAGAATGAATATATAAAGGATATTATTCCCGGCTTTTGCGATAATCTGATGAATTGCTATGTCTTTTTCTATCAAAGTCTTATCGGAAGCGAGCACCTGCTGAAAAGCTTCAATATCATAATCTGTTCTGTTAAGTGCAGCTTTTTCAGCCATTTCGGGCGATATTATTCTGCGTAATTCAAGAATATCTTTAAAGACATCCGCTGTTTTATCTTTTTTGAGATATAGAATATGCTTCAAAAGCTCCAGATTACCCGAATCACGGTAATCCTTTATGTAGATTCCATCCCCCTGGCGGACTGAAAGCAGACCAAGAGATTCCAGTTTTCTTAAAGCTTCACGAAGAGTGTGCCGGTTTACATTCATCTTTTCAGAAACTTCACGCTCCGGAGGGAGTTTTTCCCCTGGAATTAGAATCCCGGATATTATCCGGTTTATAATCTGTGAGGCGACTTCATCACTTAAATTTTTTTTGCTTATTTCAGTAAACATTTATTACACTCTTTGGTATATTGGTTGAACCAATAACAATAAGTAGAAAATAATCTGGTATGTCAATTTTTTTTTATTTTTTTTTATTTTTTCCTTTTACTTTACAAATAGAATCTTTTATCAATAAATGGCTTTATAGTAACAGGTGTGGTAATAAAAACTCTCTTTTTAATACCATGCTGAGCTCCACGGAGCTTCTAAAGAGGTATTAACCTCTTGGGCTTTGTAAAGATTAAGTTTTGAAAAGTATTCTACTGCTGAACGCAGCGGGTTTGATTCTGCCGGAGAAGGGTACAGTTTAAATAATTCTTACAACGATGTTTTAAAAGTTACGCTTTGATGTATATGGAGTTTATAATAAATGAAATTCAGTGAATTTAATCTTGATGAAAAGATACTAAAGGGCATAGAAGATGCCGGTTTTGTTAACTGCACGGAAGTGCAGGCGGAGTCGTTAAAATACACACTGGACGGTAAAGATATTCTTGTACAATCTCAAACCGGTACAGGTAAAACTGCAGCGTTTATGATCCCCTTATATCATCTTCTTCTTACCAATGAAAAAATGAAAAATAAAAAAGTTCTTATTCTGGCTCCCACAAGAGAACTTGTAATACAGATAGAGAAAGAGGGGAGACTCCTTGGCGCCCATCTTGATATTAAAATTCAGAGCTTTTACGGCGGAGTCGGCTATAATCAGCAGGAGAATGCCATGAAGGAGGGTGTTGATATTTATGTAGGTACCCCGGGAAGATTAATGGATTTTGCCAGCAGCGGAAAGATCAAATTCGGAGAGTTCGGTATACTTGTAATAGATGAAGCGGACAGAATGTTTGATATGGGATTTTTCCCCGATATAAAAAGAATGATGAAGAGGATGGTTTCACCCTCTGACCGTATTTCAATGCTGTTCAGTGCTACTTTAAGTTCCAAGGTTAAGAATCTTGCCTGGGAATACATGAATGATCCTGTTGAAGTTACTATTTCAGGGGGACAGGTCACAGTAGAAAAGATTAAACAGGTTCTTTATCATGTGGGGACCAACGAAAAGATAAGTCTTCTTCTTGGAATTCTTAAATCGCAGAATCCTCAGAACGCACTTGTATTTACAAATACAAAACAGGATGCTGTAAGAGTAGCGGCAAGGCTTGCTGGTAACGGATATGAATGCAGTTATATAATAGGTGATCTTCCACAGAGCAAGCGATCAAAAATAATTGAAAATATCAAATCGGGTAAACTGAAATATCTCGTTGCAACAGATGTTGCTGCACGGGGACTTCATATTAATGATCTTGATCTTGTAATAAACTATGATATACCTGAAGATTTTGAAAATTATGTTCACAGAATCGGAAGAACAGCGAGAGCCGGTAAGACAGGTATGGCTGTAACTTTTGCCTGCGAAAAATTTGTTTACGGTCTTGAAGCGATTGAGTCCTACATAAAAATGAAAATTCCCGTTGAGTGGGCAGGCGATGAGTTATTCGCTGAAGATATGAGCAAAGATGAATTTATTAGAAATTATATGCGTGAATCGAAGCAGACAAGGATTGTTTCTGACTACGATGATAAAAAGGGAGATAAATCCGGAAAAGATAGAAAAGGGAAGGAGCGTTCTGCATCCGGTGCCAGACCTGAGAAAAAAGAATTCAGAAAAGGTCCCGAAAAGAGAGACGATAAAGATAATAAAAATAGAAAGCAGAATGCCGATACAAAACCGAAAGCATCAGCGGATAAGAAAAGCTACGATAAAAGCGGCATAGATAAAAATAACCGGAAAAAGGATTTTGTTTCTGAGAAAGTAATGGATAAAGTTTCAAAAGACCTTACTCCTGATAAGCGAATGGATTATTATAAACAAAAATATGGAGAGGATTTTACCGTTAAAAGGGAGATCATTGCAGATCCTTCGAAGAAAAGTAAAAAGCCCGTTTCAAAACCAGTGGCGAAAGCACCGGAAAAATCCGGTTCTCTATTAAGTAAAATTAAGTCGATATTCAGAAAAAATAAGTAAATATAGTAACTGCTCAAAAAGTGATAATATTTTACTTCCGCTGCGCCGACGGCGCGGCGGAGAATAATTTAACCGCAGAAAAATGAGTTCTTATTAAAGATAAACTAAATTAAAAAAGGGGGCCAATGGCCCCCTTTTTTAACATTATAAACTCAGCATTTATTTCATTCTGATTAAACCGCGGCACAGCTCCTTGCCTCAATAAGATAATCTATGGCAGAATCGGTATTTCCGGAAAAAAGATGACATAAACTCAGCGAAATAAGGTTATCCCGTGTTTTTGAAGGTGTATCTTCAAGTTTCTGGATTTTTTCTTCTACAGATCCATATTTATCTTTTAATATGGCAACAGGTATTGTTTTAACATAATCATTAAAATCTCTGAATTTTTCCGAACTGTTTTTAATCTGTTTCATTTCAGTTGCCGATTCAGCAGTTTTTCCTGAGTTGAATAATATTTCAGATTTAATCTTTTTAACTGCATCTGAGCCGGATTTTAAACCCGATAGTCTGTTAATAAGTTTTAGTGAGTCTTCAACTCTTCCCTGGTTATGATAAAGAACGGCAAGAGATGTAAGAGCAGTGGAATTGTCAGGATTTGTCATGAGAACATTTATAAAGTTAGATTCTGCTGCTTTGAAATTATTCAATCTGCCGTAGCAAAGCCCTGTTAGAAGAAAATTCATATGGAATCTGCTGTTGATGAGCTTTGATTTTTCAAGAACGAGAATAGCATTTTTGTAGTCGGATTTCTTATAATATAAACATCCTATATTATAAAGAGTGATATAATCCTCTTTTAGTGCATTAGCTTTATTAAATGATTTAATTGCCTGGTCAAATCTTTTCATTTCGGTTAATTTAACGGCTAATTCAATATAAGCATCTCTGTCATATGGATTATGTCTGATATAATCGACTATTCTGATAAGTCTTTCATTATCATATGGATCGGACAGGCTCTTCTTTAATGGATTCAGCATATGCCTCCCTTAAACTAATCTGATTTTATAACTCTGTTTCTTCCTGTAGCTTTTGCTGAGTAGAGTGCGGTGTCGGCTCTTTTGATAAGGTCAATACCGTTTTTATCAATTTCATGATTAAACTGGGCTAAACCTATACTGATTGTTACTGTTAATTCTTTATTACCATTTTCGTATACTTCAGCTTCAATTTTTTTTCTCAGTCTCTCTGCGATAGTATAAGCTGCTTCAATATCTGTCTCGGTTAAAATTATTGCAAACTCCTCTCCGCCATATCTTGAAGCTATATCAAAGGCGCGTATATTCTGATGAATTATTGAGGCGGTCCCTTTCAGAATAATATCACCCTGCTGATGTCCGTAGGTATCGTTAACATCTTTAAAATGATCCAGATCGGCCATAATCAGCGTTAAAGGGGTACCAGTCCGTTCACTTCTTTTTATCTCTTCAACAAGTCTCTCCTGAAAGTAGTGGTGAATAAAAAGACCGGTCATTCTGTCCAGAGTTGCCATGCGGTAAAGTCGCGAGTTTTCAACGGCGATTGACGCAAACTTAGCCATTTTTTCAAGAAACTGAAAATCATGCTCGGTATAAGAATTTTCCATAATTTTCTGACTTAAAAAGATAAGTCCATTTATTGAATTTTTCGATTTCAGCGGTATGACTATTTCGGGCTTCAGCATATCATAGGTTTCTTTTGTTGTTGGGTCTGCTGACATGAGCTCCCTGGCTTTGTCAGAGTCGATTATACCGCAATTTGAATAGAGATAATTGATTAATTTTGATTTTGATACAATTTTCAGGTCCGGTTCAAGAGTATAGCCCCTTGACATATATAGAGTCAGTTCATCATTTTCAAGGTTTGAATTTAGAAAAATTGCGGCTTTGTCGACTATCATCTGTCCAATGCATATATACAGAATCGATTCAACAAGACTGTCGAATTCAAGGTTGGACGATAAACTTAGAGCAATTTCAAGAAGGTTCTGCAGATCAAAAACCATTTTCTCAAGATTATCTTTATCCAGTGAATTAATATGTTTATTATGAATAGTTGTCATATTTTTTATAGTATTCTCTATATTACTTATCGGTTTTTGAAAGTAAATTTTATATTATTTTAATTAAAAGATGTAATAATTCCTGAGCTTTTTTGTTTGTAATAAGAAGAGATAATAATTTTTTTAAGTTTATTATATACTATAGCATTTTACGAATGAAATAGTACATAATCTGTCATTTCGAAGAAGCGATAGCGACTGAGAAATCTTTATTATACAGTTAATATATCAGGATTTAATAAGATTTCTCACCCGAAAAATTGAAGGGGGTTCGAAATGACACTTTCTAAACATTTCGTAAAATGCTATAGTATCAGCAAATTACTCTTGGGAGCACGTCGCGAATAATACGCGATTCTGAAAATAATTATTATAAAAAAAGACTTATAATACGACATTTTTTTGACATTGATTATAAATTCGATACTATCAAATATAGAAAAAAGCCTTTACAATTTTTTATTGAAAAAACTATTATTCATTTTTTAATATTGAAATGTAAGAGTTATACTTGGGGAAAGTATACGGTTTCATTGTAAGGGGTTTTATTAAAAAAACCTATAAATAGTTGTTAATATGTTTAAAGGAGAAAGATCAATGGCTAAAAGAGTTTATAGTTTCGGCGGCGGAATTGCAGAGGGTAATGCCGACATGAAAAATCTGCTTGGCGGTAAAGGTGTAGGCCTGGCAGAGATGTCTAATCTCGGGGTTCCGGTACCTGCAGGTTTTACTATCACAACAGAGGTTTGTACAGAGTATTACAACAACGTCAGAGAGTTCCCGGCGGGACTGGATAAGGATGTTGAAGCTGCTATGAAAAAAGTAGAAAAAATCATGGGACACGGTTTTGGTGATGTTGATAATCCATTACTTGTCTCAGTAAGATCCGGTGCAAGAGTTTCAATGCCGGGTATGATGGATACTGTTCTTAATCTGGGACTTAATGATGAGACAATAAAAGGTGATGAAGTTATGGATAAAGTCAAACATGAGAAGGGTTATACTTCCGATGTTGATTTGACTGTAGATGATCTTAAAGATTTAGTAAAAAGATTTAAAGCTCTTATCAAAGCTAAATTAAAAAGGCCTTTTCCTGATAATCCCCAGGAGCAGCTATGGGAGGCGATTGGAGCGGTTTTCGGTTCATGGAATAACGAAAGAGCTATTTTATATAGAAAAATGAACGGATTTGATGATGACTGGGGTACAGCAGTTACTGTTCAGTCCATGGTATTCGGTAATATGGGGAATACATGTGCCACGGGTGTTGCTTTTACAAGAGACCCCTCTACAGGGGAGAAAGCTTTTTATGGTGAATATCTGGTTAATGCACAGGGTGAAGATGTTGTTGCAGGTATTAGAACTCCTCAGCAGGTTACACTTGTAAGCTCAAGGAACTGGGCTAAAGAGAATGGTGTAAGTGAAAAAGAGAGAAAGGAGAAGTTCCCTTCACTTCAGGAGTGTATGCCCAAAGCATATGATGAACTTGTAAAGGTTTATACCAAACTCGAAAAGCATTATAAGGATATGCAGGACATTGAGTTTACTATTGAAAATGAAAAATTATGGATGCTTCAGACAAGAAGCGGAAAGAGAACAGCAGCAGCTGCTGTGAAGATTGCCGTTGATATGGTGAATGAGAAACTTATAGATAAAAAGACGGCCCTTATAAGAATCGATCCGGCATCGCTTGATCAGCTTCTTCATCCGACTTTTGATCCAAAGGCAAAAAAAGATGTTATAGCAAAGGGTCTTCCGGCTTCACCTGGTGCTTCTTACGGTAAAGTTGTTTTTAACGCGGATGAGGCTCATGAATGGGCGGAGAAGGGGGAGAAAGTTATTCTTGTAAGAATAGAAACATCACCTGAAGATCTTAAAGGTATGAATGCCGCTCAGGGTATTCTTACACAGAGGGGGGGGATGACCTCTCATGCGGCTGTTGTTGCCAGAGGAATGGGTAAGTGCTGTGTCTGCGGGTGCGGTGTTCTTGGTATAAATTATTCCACAAGAACCATGACCGTCGGCAGTAGAGTGATTAAAGAGGGTGATTTTATATCTCTTGATGGTTCTACAGGTGAAGTTATGGTCGGTAAAGTAGACACTGTTGAAGCTAAGCTTTCCGGTAATTTTGAAACGATTATGAAATGGGCTGATGAATATAAAAAGCTCTCTGTACGTACTAATGCTGATTCTCCGCATGATGCCGCTGTAGCCAGAAAATTTGGTGCAAAAGGAATTGGTCTTTGCCGTACAGAACATATGTTTTTCGAAGGGGATAGAATTAAAGCTGTAAGAGAGATGATTCTTGCTGAAGATCTTGAAGGAAGAAAAAAAGCACTGAAAAAACTCCTCCCTATGCAGAAGAAGGATTTTACAGGGATTTTAAGCGCAATGGCCGGATATGGAGTTACAATCAGGCTTCTTGATCCCCCTCTTCATGAATTTGTACCTCACGATGAAGAGAGCCAGAAGATTATGGCAAAAGAAATGGGTATTTCTCTTGAAAAAGTTAAGGCGAGAGTTGAGTCGCTTCATGAATTCAATCCGATGCTTGGACACAGGGGATGCCGTCTTGGAATAACATATCCTGAAATTACAGAGATGCAGGCCCAGGCTATATTTGAAGCAGCCTGTGAACTGAAAAAGAAAGGTGTTGATGTAAAACCTGAAGTAATGGTTCCCCTTGTCGGAACATTCAGAGAGATTGTTATTCAGAAAAAAATAATTGTAGATACTGCTGAGAAAGTTATGGCTCAGAAAAAAATCCGTGTGGATTATCAGGTTGGAACAATGATTGAAGTTCCAAGGGCCTGTCTGACAGCTGATAATATTGCTGCTGAAGCGGAATTTTTCTCATTCGGAACTAATGACCTTACTCAGATGACATTCGGTTTCAGCCGTGATGATGCCGGGTCATTTTTACCGGAATATGTTGATAGAAAAATAATTTCAGTGGATCCATTTAAGACTATTGATAGAACAGGCGTTGGTGAACTTATGAAGCAGGCAGTTGCAAAGGGCCGTAAAGTTAATAAGTTCCTGAAAATCGGTATTTGCGGAGAACATGGCGGAGATCCGAATTCCATTGAATTCTGTCATCTTCTAGGACTCGATTATGTAAGCTGTTCGCCTTACAGAGTTCCTATCGCAAGACTTGCTGCAGCTCACGCGGTAATTCTGAATGAAGAGAAGAAAAACGGTAAATAAACAACAAAATATTCAGTATAAAAAAGAGCGGCCTTCATGGCCGCTTTTTTTATATCCGGAATCCGCGTATATGTATCAGCTGTTTCAGTTTATTTTTTCGGAGCCCGGCGCTTCGCGTTGCAACTGAAATGGGGGATTACGGGGGCAGCGCCTCCGTATTCCTCATTTCAGCGTATGCGGAGCATACGCACACCCGAAAATAGTTTGTTAACTCTATCAGCGCACTCATAAAAAAAAATTAATAGTGGAAATAGTTATTGAAAATATATTCATGGTCATTAAAAGTTTTAGTTAATATTTTGAGGATTTTATTTTAAGAGGAAACTCGAGGGAAAAAGCTGAAATATTTAATACCGGTTTTACCCGGTATATAATTGTATCGGAAGGGTTATACATGAAGAAGTTGTTATTCTTTTTACTAATATTTACAATAATCAGCTCAAATGCATTTGCTGCATATGATCAGGCTCTGGCGCTTTTCCAGGAAAAAAAATACCAGGAATCACTTAATATTCTGGCTGAAGATCTGATAGTTGCGGATGATTTTAAGCCCGGTTCCCCTAATTATAAAATAAGGTTTCTTGCAGCACACATTCACTGGAAACTCGGTAATGAAGAATCAGCTACTATTCATTTTAGAAAATGCATGGCAATTGATAAAACGAAAGCAGACCCATATATAGATCTTGCTCTTATGTTACTGGAAAAAGGGCGTTTAAATCCTGCTTCGTCGGTTGCGGAAGACGGTTTAAAAGTTAAGGAGGATCCGATGCTGTTCTGGATTCTTGGCAGAGTTTATTATCAGAAAGAAAATTACTGGAGAGCTAAGGAACTTCTTGAAAGATCGGTTTCTATTGATCCTGAATTATATTTTTCCTATAATGATCTGGGAATGGCTCTTATGAAGCTGAGTAAGTTTGGTGATGCTAATACGGCATTTTCAGTAGCTCTTGCTGTTAATCCCGGTTCTGCGGAGATAAATCTGAATCTTGCACAGAGCCTCATTATGATGGGTAAATTCAATGACGCAGAGATCTACGCAAAAAAAGCAAACGGGCTGGCACCTGATAATGAGATGATTAAAAACATAATCAAAAAAATTGAAGAAAATAAAAGTAAATAAACGGCGGTGAATATGACAGTATCTTTGAAAATACAGGAATCAATTGAAAAATCTTCATGGATCCGGAAGATGTTTGAAGAGGGTGCAAAATTGAAGACTGAAGTCGGAGCGGATAATGTTTATGATTTCAGTCTTGGTAATCCTGACCTTGAACCACCTGCGGAATTTTATCAGGCTCTTAAACAGATGTCAGATTCGACTGCTTCAGGTATGCATGGGTATATGCCTAATTCAGGATTTGCCGATGTGAGAAATTCTATTTCTGAAAAAGTTGAGAAAGATCATAAAATAAAACTCGATGGGAATTCAATAGTAATGACCTGCGGAGCTGCCGGCGGGATGAATATAATTCTCAAAACAATTCTTGATCAGGGTGATGAGATAATTGCGATTAAGCCGTACTTTGCTGAATACGGTTTTTATATATCGAATCATCAGGGTTCACTTGTATTGGTTGATTCTAATGCAGATTTTTCAATTAATATTGATGCAATCGAAAAGGCAATGACATCGAAAACTAAAGGGATTATTATTAATAACCCGAATAATCCCACTGGTAAAGTTTACAGTGAAAAAGATATAGATGCACTTTGTGATCTGTTAAAGAGAAAAAGTACAGCAGATAAAAGTATTTTTCTTATATCTGATGAGCCTTATAGAGAGATTGTCTATGATAACATTATAGTCTCTCCGGTTCTTTCTAAATATAAGAATACACTTGTCGTGAACTCATACTCCAAATCACTTTCTTTACCAGGAGAGAGAATCGGATATGTTGCAGTTAATCCAGATGCAGATAATTATTCATTACTTATGGCAGGATTAAATTTAAGTAATAGAATACTCGGTTTTGTCAATGCTCCTGCTTTGATGCAGAGGATTGTAGCGAAATTAAATAGTGCAGCAGTTAATGTGAATATTTATAAGAATAGACGGGATATATTAATGGCGGGCCTGAAGGAAGCAGGATATGAATTTTCAGTTCCTGATGGGGCTTTCTATCTTTTCTGCAAGGCACCAGGCGGTGATGATGTTGATTTTGTAAGACATCTTCAGAAGTTCAATATTCTTGCTGTTCCCGGTGTCGGATTCGGCGGACCCGGTTATTTTCGTCTTGCTTACTGCACATCAGAAAAAGTCATAGAGAAGGCAATACCCAAGTTTAAAGAAGCAATAAATTCATTCAGTAAATGAAGCACTATTACCCGTGCTGTCCAAATCGCGGGTGTATAAGTATCACAATTTGAAATATAAAATCCCTGATTTGCATTACAGATCAGGGATTTTTCTTTTTGCGATTCCGGTTCTGTTATTCTTCGGTGGCGTTTATTCTGGCTTTAATCGCTTTTTTATTAACCGGTATTCTAATTTCTTCACCCTGTTCATCATCATCCATATTTGTCTTATCACCATTATTTTCCTGAGTTGAATTAACGTTTAATGTGCTATTCAGCTGGTCTATAAGTGATTGAAGTTTTGCATCGCCCGGATCGAGAATATTTGCTTTTTCGAGATTCTCCTTTGCCTTATCGAGAAGTTTTATTTTCTCATATGAAATACCCAGGTAGAGATATAAAGTTGAAGTATTGACACCCAGTTCCTTAGCTTTTTCAAGGTAATCGATTGATTCTTTAAACTTATCTCCTGAAAATTGAAGAATCCCCATCTGGTAGAGAACCTGAGGATGATTTTTATTGAGTTTTAAAGCCATGTCGAGGTATTTAAATGCGTTGTTCAAATCCTGAAGTGTTATATATAAAAGCCCGAATCGGTAATTTGCTTCGAAATTGTTGCTGTTCATAGTAAGTATTGCCCGGTATAGAATTGCAGCATCATCCCACTTTTTGTCTTTTTCAAGCCGTAGTGCTTCACTATAATAATAATCCTCTTTATATTCAAGAATCATCTGAAGATAGTTCTTTAAATCATTATTATAAGGTGAGTGTTTTTTCAGCTGAAAAAGTAGATCTGTTTCCTGATCATATAAATTGACTGATTCGGCAAACTCTGTTCTTTTCAATAGATTGATGATTGTTGAGTTTCTTGTGAGATCTGATCTGAATCTGGAGATAGAATTAATATTATCTTTATCAGTTAAAAAAAGTGAATTAAGCCACTCTGTTTCTGGTGTAAAATAATATTCAGTCAACTGCCCGGGGAGTTTTTTTATTTCAATAGGGGTATATATGTAAGGATTTTTAATATCGGATTTCGTAATAAATTGCTTAAAAATATTAAGGTCATTAAAAATAATATTCCTGAACGGGTGAGTTTCATCATAAAAAATCAGACCATAGATGGTATAATTTTCTATGATTTTGTTTAATCTATCAATTGAATTTTTTCCTATTCTTAAACTGTCAATATTATCAGATGAAACCACCAGTGCAATATTGGAAAAAATAAAGACAAGGTGATTTTTATAAGTCTCAGAAAGAGCTGATAATGAATCGGATAGTAAATTGTAATCAGAAAACTGAAGGTCTAATATGGAAATATATAATCCATCATTTGATAATCTTTTTTTTGCTAATGAATAGTATTCTTTTGAAAATCTGAAGGGGTAAAAATTCTGATCAAATATATTTGGAGAATCTATTATTGAGTAATAACGATCCTTGTTGTCTATAAAGAAATTAATTATCTCTTTTTCCTGTGCGACATAAAGCTGTCGTCCAGAAACCGGGAGTTTGTTGTTATTAACAAATTTAGCAGGTATATTATCAATCAGAACAGAATTATTATAAAATCCGAATATGGGATTACGGAAAAATTTCTGATTACTGTCTACAATCATCACTCTGGAATCCTCTTCAATAAAAAGGGAGGTTACAGCGGCTGCTCTTTTTAAATTACGTATAGTGCTTTCAGAAAGATGAAAAATTGTAGAACCTGAATATTTTATCTCACCCCTTTCGCTTATATAAGGAAGATTGAAATTAGTATTCCGCAATAATTCAAAATTTGAAATACTGTTTACAAAGGAGTTATTATTAAAGGGTATTTTATAGTAGAGATGCATAAATATCAATGCTGGAATAAATGCCAGAGAAAATAGGAAGTAAAATAGTTTTCTGCCTGTGCCCAGGCTTGAATTAAACAGATATAATCCCGGGATTATTATATTAAGAGCAGTAATTATATAAAGTATTAAAAAGAAAAATATATTAGTATAGCTGACCATTGATGCGGCTATTATAATAGGTATGGGTAGTATGAAAAGAGAAAAGCTGATTATGCGGAATCTTTTTTCATGCTTATAATTATAAGTAATATTTAATATAGTCTGTTTTATTGAAAACCCGAATATCATTGAGGGGAGTATGAGAAAACAGAATCCGGTCAACGGATGTATTCTGCCTTCATAATTATACAGAAAAAACAGGTATGATAAAAAGAATATAGGGAAAAGCATTTCACTGAAAACATGCCATGAAGAGAACTTTTTCAGTTTACCAAGTATTATTCCCGCAGTCATTGATAAAAGTATTATAGCTGAATATACAAAATTATAGTAATAAATATTACCAAAAAATTTGCTGAATACGACCAGTCCCAGGAAAAGATAAATTGTGATGTATGAAAAATTAGTATAGGTGTAGAAAAGATCATCTCTATAAACTTCTCTTTCGGTTTCTATATGATCATCATCGGGATAGTGCTGTGCAATCAGTGATTCCGGAATAAATGGTATATTTAAAAATATCAGAAGTATGATTAATAGAAATGCCGATGCAAGACAAATATATGCTAGATGGGGAGTATCGGGATATAGAAATTGCGATAGAAGTGAACCGGCTATACCTGCTGATATTGCTGTAAAGAGCACGGCTGTATACTGTGACAACAGGTTTTTTTCATCTATGAAATCACCGGTTGAAACTTTTAAAAAATAACAATTAATTAATCCTCCAAAAAAAGCAGGCGCAATAATCATCAATGAAGCGGAGTATCTTGAGTAAATATAGAGATTGAAATTGGAAAAATTATCTCCTAATATGATTGTTTTGAAAAAATAAAAGAGAACAGAGATCATAATGATTATAGCGGCAATAATATTAACTGCTTTAAAATTACTTATTGATGTGAAAACAGTTTTCCCGATGATACTTCCGGTAAGGAAAGAGAGCAGAGCTATAAATACTATTATCCTGACAATGGGGTAATAGGGGAAAAACTGTTTGTAGACAAGGATGGAGTGTGATAATATAGATGTAATAGTAATAAAAGTAAGGAAAAGGGCAGCAAGGATCATCCATCTTCGAGATATATCGGGATAACTGAATTGTTTAAAATGGCTCATCTGTAGAGACTCCTCTCCCGACTTTATTATGAAGAATTAAAAAATGATTCTTATTATAAATTCGGTTATGTCTGAAGAAATTTTTATAGTTTATCAGTAATTATTCCAGAATATAATTTTTAGTGTAAAAAATCATATATCCCCGCCGCCTTCGGCAGTTGGAATAATAGAGTTTTTTTACTCTAGAAATGTTAATGAATAAATACTGACAGTTTATATAATTTAATTAAAAAAGCAAAGTTTGATTTTTACAACTAATTTTTTCCGATAATTATTTATATGACAAAAAAGATTTTATTTGAGAGTTTTATGTTTATAATGTATAATCTTCTGACTCTGTTCAGAAACTATAGTTAATTTTTATTGTTATAATAAAATATCTTTTCCGGCTGGAATTTTTACAATGAAAAAAAAAATAATCTGTTTTGCTTTTATTATAGCATTAGTATCTGCAATTTACGCTCAAGCAGAGGGTGATTATGCTGCTTTGTATAATAGTAAAGAATATGATAAATCTTATAACATTATTTTACTAAAATTGAATGAAATTTATAGAAAAAGAGTTGAAGACCGTAAAATCCCTGCAGGCTATATTGCGCTTAGTAATGTCGGAGAGGATTCCGATCTTATAACTCTTTTCCGGCAGAGAAAAGAGAAAGGATTCTTCATAGAGGATAACCCGGAATTGTCCGAACTTCATTTTTATGCCGGTAGATGTGCGGCGAAGCTTGACAAAAAAAAAGATAGTCTTAATCATTATGTTCAGGCCTTGAGGTTTCGAAAACTTGAACAAACCCGGGATGATGTAATCTACTATGAAATTTCCGGGATATTTAAAACATATAATGAACCTGTTTATTTTAAAGGGTATATTGATGCACTTGAGCAGGCCTATTCTCTTAATCCTTCGAATTATCTTTACTCGTATGAAATCGGAGATGCACTATCAGTAACTAAAGAGAAGAAAAAATCTATTTTTCATCTGAAAAGATACATCGAGAATACTGATGATGAAGTTAAACCTGAAGTTTATCTTAAGCTTGGGGGATTATATGAAAGTATTGGTAAATATCTTGATACAGAGAAATATTATAATGAATATTTGAGACGTAAACCGGAAGATGGAGAGATATTATTTGCACTTGGATATATTTCATATTCTAAAACCGGCAATTATATTCTAGCCGAATCATCACTTCAGCGGGTTCTTAAAATTCTCAAAGAGAGTGATATCTATAGAAGATCAAAATCCTATGAATATCTTGGTGATATGGCATATAATAATTTAAAGTATGATAAAGCACTTATTTTTTATAACGAATGTATTAATTTTCAATCTAAAATTCTGGAGCTGATTTCCGGTAAAAATAATGAGAGAAAAAACCTGACTCTTGAAATTAATAAATTGAAAGAGGCACTGATAAACAATAAAGAGTTTGAAAAATATGAAGACTATGAAATTCTTATAGATGATAGAAATAAAATTGATAAAGAACTTGAGATACTTCAACTGGAGTTCAATAAGCTTCACCCGGGAAGAATCAGATGGTTTATGGCAGTTTCGTATGAAAAAATTGGAAAATATAATGAGGCTATAGCATATTACAGAGAGTCTATCCGGTATAATTATAATTCGAATTCTGCAAGAGAGATGATAGTAAAATTACAGTTGAAAATTAAAAGGGGTTATTAGTATATTGCAATCCTTATGTCCCCGCATCCCCGCAGGGGACTAAATGAATTCATGCCTCCACCGGAGGTGCGGGGGCTTTTTGCGAAGTATATTCAACATATATAATTGATACTAATTCCAGAAAATATTTTATGTAAGAGGTTTTTATGTCAGGACATAGTAAATGGTCTACAATTAAAAGAAAAAAAGGTGCAACCGATGCAAAACGCGGCGCTCTTTTTACAAAACTTATAAGAGAGATTACTGTTGCTGCAAGAGCGGGGGGAGAGGATCTTGATGCCAATCCGCGTCTGCGTACTGCGGTATTAAAGGCTAAATCGAATAATATGCCTAATGATAATATTGATAGAGCTATTAAAAAAGGTGTGGGAAATGTTGAGGGGGCTGTCTATGAAGAAGTCCGGTATGAAGGTTATGGTCCTGGTGGTGTTGCCATTATGGTTGATTGTATAACTGATAATAAAAATCGTACAACTCCTGAAATAAGATCTATCTTCGGGAAAAACGGCGGGAATCTTGGTGAAACCGGTTCAGTTAATTATCTTTTCGAGAAAAAAGGTGTGCTTGTTATAGAATCTGAAACGATAACTGAAGATGAAGTTTTAGAAATGCTTCTTGATTTTGATGTTGAAGATGTAAAGAGTGAAGAGGGTAATATAATTGTCACAACATCTCCCGATGGATATCCGGCTGTGGCTGATTTTCTTGTAAAAGAAAATTATACTCTTCTTGAAAATCAGATATCCTATATTCCTAAAACGACTGTTGCTCTTGATGAAAAAAAGGCAGCTCAATGTCTTAAAATTATGGAACTGCTTGAAGAGCAGGATGACGCCCAGGAAGTATATTCTAATTATGATATATCTGATGAGATAATGGCTAAACTTGGCGAGTAATCAGAAAATACTCGGGATTGATCCCGGTTACGATATAGTCGGCTGGTCAATTCTTAATGATAATTTCAAAGTAGAAAATTATGGTGTTATAAAAACATCCCCCGGGGAAGAGTTTGATGAAAGGCTCCTGTCTATACACAGGGGCCTTAATAATATTATCGAAGAGTTTAAGCCAAACTGTGCTGCCGTTGAAAAAGTTTTTTTCCAGAAAAATGTTAAAACCGCAATTCCTGTTGCAAAAGCTGTTGGAGTAATTCTCCTGACTTTAAAACTTAAAGGGATCGTTTATACAGAATACTCCCCCACGGAGATAAAGCATTCTGTAACCGGCTATGGGCGGGCAACAAAGGATCAGATTTATTTTATGATGAAAAAGCTTCTTAAGCTTGATAGTATTGAAGGACCCGATGATGCTGCCGATGCTCTTGCTATTGCAATCTGTCATCAGATAAGCGGAAAAAATTTGTCTTTAAAATAGATTAAGTCATTGGCATAAGTATAAGTTTTAAAAGAAAAAGGGACAGAAGTTTTTTAGTATCGTTTTCTTTTTTGTAACTGCTCATAGTTCGGTGATATTTTATCTCCGCCGCGCCACCGGCGCGGCGGAGAGCAATTTTAAAGTTCGTCTATAATCATTGATAGCATCTCTTTTGCGTCATTGATGTCATTTTGAAGTCCTTTTATCGATTCGAGTCTGTTTTCATTTTTTGCCTTGTTGTATTTTTCAGTTAAAAGTTTTAATGTATTTGTCAAAGCTTCTATCTGGCTGTCAACAGGGGAGAATCTTTCTGTTGTGGCAGACCCGTATTCTGCAAATTCCGAGTGCATTGTTTCCAGATCTATAATTTCGCCCCAGCTCGGAACATAGGCAGTTAAACCGAATTCGCTGCTTATGAGCTTGCCGAAAAATTCCGCTGATTCTTCTTCTCCGTGTACCACAAATATTTTTGCCTTCGGATTCTTATTAGTTTCGAGCCATTCGAGAAGAGCATCTTTATCAGCATGAGCGGAAAAGCCTCCAAGTGTATGGATCTGAGCTTTTACGGCGATATCCTCACCGTAAATCTTAACCTGTTTTGCTCCATCAATAAGTCTTCTTCCAAGTGTACCCTCTGCCTGATAACCGACAAAAATTATGCTCGATTCGCTCTTGTAAAGATTATTCTGGAGGTGGTATTGTATACGGCCGGCTGTACACATACCGCTTGCAGAGATAATAATCGCGCCGGTAATCTCCTGCAGAAGTTTTGATTCTTCAGATTTTCGTATGAATTTAAGATTCGGAAAATCAAGAGGGTTTTCACCGGACATTATTATCTTAAGCATCTCTTCATCGAAACACTGTCTGTTTTCGCGGAATATTTCAGTAGCGGAAATAGCCAGTGGTGAATCGATAAATACCGGTATCCGCGGGAGCTCTCCATTCTCAAATAGTCTGTGGAGAGTGAAAATTATCTCCTGTGTACGTTCAACTGCAAAGGCAGGTATTATAATGTTCCCTTTTTTGTTGATTGACCGCAGAAGAATATTTTTAAATTCCTCGTATGTATCCTCTTTGTTTTTATGAAGCCTGTCACCATAAGTGGATTCTATGAGAATTATATCGGCATCTTCAAGAGGTTCCGGGTCTTTAATTATTGCTTGATCTCTTGTCCCGATATCTCCGGAAAAAACAATTTTTGTTTTTTTACCTTTTTCTTCTATCCACATTTCAATAAAAGCTGAACCGAGTATATGTCCAGCATCCCGGAACCTTACTTCTACTCTCGGGTGTATCTGTACTATTTCCCCGTAATTTACCGGAACAAAATGGGTTAACGATTTTTCCGCGTCTTCGAGTGTATAAAGAGGTTCCACAGCCGGGCGGCCGAGTTTTTTATTCCGTTTATTTGTCCATTTTGTATCCATCTCCTGAATATGGGCGCTATCGGGGAACATTATTGAACAGAGGTCTGCAGTTGCTTTGGTGGCATAAATGTTGCCGAAAAAACCCTCTTTAACAAGTTTTGGTATCAGACCGCTGTGATCTATATGGGCATGCGTAAGGAGCAGGCAGTCAATTTTTGGCGGATCATAAATCAGATGAAGCTGATTTCTCTGGACAAGCTCATGTTTACCCTGAAACATTCCGCAATCCACCATTATTGTAAAGTCATCATCTTTAATGATATATGAAGATCCTGTTACTGTTCTGGCTCCGCCTACGAATTCGATTTTCATTAATTCACACCCCGGATAAAATATGTTTAATTTTGAATATACTACTATTAGATAAAATATAATTCTTTTTTGTTACTAAGGATAGCATAAAATCTATATTTATAAAAAAACCGGTCAACACGACCGGTTTTAAATGATGACTGTAAAAATTTTTTTAAGCTCTAAGTACGTTTTTTAAAAAACGCTGTGTTCTCTCTTTTTTGGGGTTATTAAATAATTCGTCAGGAGTACCCATTTCAATTACTTCTGCGTCATCCATGTAAACCACTTTGGTAGCAGCAGCCTTTGCAAAGCCCATTTCATGAGAAACAACAATCATTGTCATCCCTTCTTTGGCAAGATCGAGCATTACATCAAGAACCTCTTTTGTCATTTCCGGATCGAGGGCTGATGTCGGTTCATCAAAAAGCATTACCTTCGGATTCATGGCAAGCGCTCTTGCAATAGCTACACGCTGCTGCTGACCGCCAGATAATTGTTCAGGATATGCCTTTTCTTTGTCTGAAAGTCCAACTCTTTTGAGAAGTATACGGGCATTCTCTTCAGCTTCTTTAGGGTCAGTTTTCTTAACAATTCGCGGTGCAAGTGTTATATTCTCAATTACTGTCAGGTGAGGGAAGAGATTGAATGACTGAAATACCATTCCGGTCTCTTCTCTTATCAGCCTGATATTTGCTTTAGGTCCTGTTACAAGATCCTCTTCAATCCATATATCTCCGCTTGAAACATTTTCAAGTCTGTTGATACATCGAAGCAATGTGCTTTTTCCGCTTCCGGAGGATCCGATTATAAAAAATACATCACCTTTTTTTACTTCAAGACTTACATTTCTAAGGGCGATGACATCATCAAAATTCTTGGATACATTTATTACTTTAACTCTGCTTGGCATCAGTTTTCATCCTCTCTTCCATTATTGCAACCAGTCTTGAAAAGAACAGGGTCAGAATTAAGTAAATTACTGCAATCATTGTATATGTTTCAAAATAATCAAAAGATATTGAAGCAAATTCCCGTCCTCTTCTTAATATATCAGATACTGCGAGGATTGAAACCAGCGAAGAATCTTTAAGCAATGCTATAAATTCATTTCCAATAGGAGGTAAAACTACTTTCAATGTCTGAGGAAGTATAATTCTGAAGATAGCCTGTGTTCTTGTGAATCCTAGTGCAAGAGCTGCTTCCATCTGTCCTTTTGGTATTGACTGTATTCCAGCTCTGAAAATCTCGCTGATATAAGCACCATAGCATATTGCAATTGCAATAACAGCAGAAGTGATATCTGATATTCTTACAAATTTTGCCAGTGCATAATAAATGTAGAAGAGTTGAACAAGGAGAGGTATGCCTCTTATAACTTCTACATAAACAGTGCTTATCCGGTTGATAAAAACATTTCTTGAGATTCTTCCAAGTCCAATAAATAATCCTACAAGTAATGCGAAAATTATAGAAAAAACGGTTACCTGGAAAGTCATAATCAGTCCGCTGGATTTATAATCAAAATTCCAGTTCTGATCGAAACCAATAACAAATTTAAATAACTGGCGATATGGTTCAGGAGAAACAAATAGGAGCAATAATAGAACAGCTATCGCTCCGTAGAATGCAATTCTCCATGCAGAAAAAAGAGATGCGTCATCCCTTCCAGGGATGAGCACTCCATCAGTAATACTTATTTTAGTTTTTGTATTTATCTTAGCCACTTTTTCTCTAACTCTTTATCAATTCCTTTTTCTTTAACTTTGTTAAGACCTTTGTTGATTAAGTCAAGGACTTCTTTGTTACCTTTTGTAACTGCAACACCATACTCTTCTGTTGTGAAGGGCTGGCCTACAATTTTTAGAATAGTTTTGTATTTTGGATTCTGAAGAGCAAAATCTGCTGCTATTGGTGAATCACAAACGATAGCATCTATTCTTCCCTTGGCAAGATCTTCCATAGCCAGTCCGAGTTCATCATACTCTTTTGCAGTAATTTTTGGATTTTTCTTAATTTCAATTGCTCCTGTAGTACCGATCTGAGCTCCGACTTTTTTTCCTTCAAACTGAGCAAGCGTTTCAAAACCGTTAAGCTCTTTTTTTACTACAAGAATCTGACCTGCGTTTACATATGGTACTGAAAAATCCATTGTACCTTTTCGCTCTTCAGTAATAGTTACAGATGAAACAACTGCATCGTATTTTCCCGCTGCAAGTCCCGCGAAGATCCCGTCCCATGCCTGGTTTTTAAATTCTACTTCAAATCCGCCCTCTTTTGCGGCAGCATTGAGCATATCGATGTCAAAACCTACAATATTTTTATTAGCATCAATATATTCCATTGGAGGCCATGTCGCGTCAGTTGCTATTACAATTTTTTTTCCTGTGGCGCTGTCTTTAGTGCATCCTGAAAAAATGCAAAGAACTGATATTGCTGCAATCATTGATAAAATAATACCTTTTTTAATCATTTTTATCTCCTGTTATTTTTTTACTGCCCTCTGCTGAAGTATTCTGATGAGGAAATGGTTAGAAACAGAGAACTTATCTTATTAGTTCATTTCATGTATTAAAAAAATCAAGAAAAATTTGTTACGCAAATATTTCAATCAAATGAAATTTTTTTTCTAACTGGAAACGGCCAGTATCCCGAATATATAAATAAGGAGAAATATGCAAAAAAAAGAGATATCAGGTTAAATAAATATCTTATTTGACAATAAACGGCTTTAAACGGCTAAAAACGGCTTTAAACGGGCTCTAGTGGGCTTAATAAAAAGAGACCTTCACCCGAATCTATAAATGTCAGGAGAACCAGACTGACACACCAGGCAAGGATGCCGGGTTTACAACTATGATTCATGGAGGAATCAAATGATTATTAACCACAATATGTCCGCTATTAATGCTAACAGAGTTTTAAAATTCCAGAACTGGAACGTAAGTAAAAACATGGAAGCCCTTTCTTCAGGTTTGAGAATCAACAAAGCCGGAGATGATGCTTCAGGTCTTGCAGTTTCAGAAAAAATGAGAACTCAGATCAACGGTTTAAGACAGGCTGAAAGAAATACTGAAGATGGTATGTCTTTAATTCAGACAACTGAAGGATATCTTGATGAAGTATCAAGCATTATCCAGAGAGTCAGGGTTCTTGCGGTTCAATCTTCAAACGGTATTTATTCTGTTGAAGACAGACAGCTTATTCAGGTTGAAGTTTCTCAGCTCGTTGATGAAGTAGATAGAATTGCTTCTCAGGCTGAATTCAACAAAATGAATCTTCTTCAGGGAGATTTTGCAAGAGTAAGTGTAACAGCATCTATGTGGATACACATGGGAGCAAACATGCATCAGAGAGAAAGAATTTATATTCAGACAATGACAGCTAAAGCTCTTGGTCTGAAAAATATGACCGGTAATCCTATTACCCTTTCTACAGCTGGTGAAGCAAACAGAAACATCGGGGTTATGGACAATGCTCTTCATGTACTTTCAAAACAGAGAGCGGATTTGGGAGCATATTACAACAGGATGGAACATGCTGCTAAGGGCTTAATGACAGCATATGAAAACATTCAATCATCTGAAAGCCGTATTAGAGATGCAGATATGGCAGAGACTATGGTTGATTTTACTAAGAATCAGATTCTTGTGCAGAGTGGTACTGCGATGCTTGCTCAGGCGAATTCTAAGTCTCAGGGAATTCTCCAGTTACTTAGATAAACACGGTTTATTATCATTATTTTTACCCCGGCAGGCTTGGGAGAGCCGGCCGGGTTTTCCTTTTTGGAGAAAAAATAGAGCTCTTTGAAAACGATATTATAGCGAGCATGAGGCCCCGCAGGGGCGAATGGAGGGGCGAATGATTATTCGCCCATACTTCTTTGACCACACAGCCAGCAGGCGAGGCCGCATGGTCGCTGTAATAAAGGCGTCTGTATTCCCTATAGTAAGAGTACAAACCTGGTATCAAATGCCTGATAAGGATGTCAGGCAGTTTCGAGTCCTGTAGGAGGGACTTTAAACATCTAATTAAACAAAGGAGTGTTTAATATGATTATCAATCATAACATGAGTGCAATCAATGCTAATAAAGCGTTGAAGTTCAAGCAGTGGGATACTAACAGGTCCATGGAGGCTTTGTCTTCCGGTCTTAGAATCAACAAAGCCGGTGATGATGCATCTGGTCTTGCGGTGTCCGAAAAGATGAGAACACAGGTTCAGGGATTAAGACAGGCTGAGAGAAACACCGAGGACGGAATGTCATTTGTTCAGACTACTGAAGGTTATCTGAATCAGACAACTGAGATTCTTCAGAGAATCAGGGTTCTTTCTGTACAGTCTTCAAACGGGATCTACTCTGACCAGGATAGACAGCTTATCCAGGTTGAAGTTTCAGCTCTTGTTGACGAAGTGGACAGAATTGCATCACAGGCAGAGTTTAACAAGTTTAAGCTGCTTCTTGGTGACTTTTCTAAAGCGGGTCCGAAAGCGAGCATGTGGTTTCATATGGGTGCAAATATGAATCAGCGGGAGAGGGTTTATATTGGTACTATGACTGCGAATGGTCTTGGTCTTAAGGAAAAAAACGGCGCCTTTATCGCTGATCTGGCATCTGCTGGCAGCGCAAACAGAACGATAGGTGTGATCGATGATGCTTTACAAAAACTTTCTAAGCAGAGAGCGGACCTTGGCGCATATTTTAACAGACTCGACTATGCCTCAAGAGGTCTAATGACTGCCTATGAAAATATACAAGCATCCGAAAGCCGGATAAGAGACGCTGATATGGCTGAAACAATGGTTAATTTAACAAAAGATCAGGTTCTTGTGCAGAGTGGTACTGCGATGTTAGCTCAGGCAAATATGAAAACAAGAACCATTCTTCAGCTTCTTGGCGGTTGATTTAAAAACAGACGACTATTTTCAAATAGGGAATACAAAAAATCCCGCCATAAGGCGGGATTTTTTTTTAATATATAATTTTATAATTCTATTCTGTTACTTCAAGAGGAAAGCTGAATTTGTAAGTGTTGCACCTTTATATCCACCTTCAACAATTAATGAAAGATTAGAATCAGCGCCAAGTTTTACTTCAACGCCAACGATTCCCTGCCATGTTAATCCGCTGAATCTATAAGTTTCATCAGGAAGTTTATACCAGGTCCATGAATAACCGATCCCGCCTGAAACATAAGGCATAAAACCGTTTGATTCCATCATATCAGCCATTCTGATTCTTGCTACTGCTAAAAGAGGGAGGGTGTATAGATTATTAGTTGTAGATTCAGTGACAGTAAAGTTACCTAATCCTACATCACCCGCTTCATCCTTCCACTTTAACCATCCAAAACCTGTTTCTGCACCAAAAGTAAAATATTTATCTACTCCGATGTTCAGTGTAGCTGCAGAATCAAATCCTACTTTTTCTAAATCTGAAGGGTATTGTACTCCGCCTTTTACTTCAAGGGTTGATCCCAATGCAAAAACAGAAACTGAGAAAGTAAACATAAACAATGCTGCTAATAATATTTTTTTCATTTAAAAGCTCCTTTAAATTGATATTTTAATAAACTAATTAAACTCTGTAAAAAAGTCAAGTATATTCAAAATTATATTAAATTGAAATTTGA
>PGXT01000215.1 GCA_002839285.1 Spirochaetae bacterium HGW-Spirochaetae-5
ATAATTTTAGATCGAGTTCATTTTTTTAGATTTTTTATTCAGTGCATTATCAATATAAAGAATCGATTGAAAATTCAGGATTCAATTTCAGATAACGTCTTGCTTATACGACGCTTGCCAAGTTTACTGGAAATTTTATATTCTATGAGTTTACACAAATCAAGAAGTTTTTTGCCACTATAAGTGGCAAGTGTGCCGAAGGCCAAGCGAGGTACTCCGAGCGCAGCGTATAAGCTTTGTTAAACGATGCAGCCACATTACTATAAGTTTGTAACTTTGAGGCAAGGACGCCGAAAAGTTCACTGCATGTTTTGTATTACTAAATATATATTTCTTTTTTTCCTTATTTTCAAATAGGAAGAACAGAATAAACATCAAAGAGTTTAATATCAACTCAATATAGTGGACAAAATAACTAATAAATGAAATTATCTTATAAACAAAATTTTGATAATAATTCTAAAAGTATTAAATATAAAAGTCAATAAAATTAACGTAGTTAATATATCCTCGTAATTCCAGCCTATTTTGTTTGTTATCCATATCAGTATCAATATAGCGAACATGAAATACACCAATTTGTTTGATGAACTATTAAAAACATTCTGAAGTTTATCAACTTTTTCCCAATCTGCATTTTTTTTATAAATGTATTTCTTGATAAAGTATATTATTAAACCAAGTAAAGTTGCAATAACTATTATAAAAAACTCTATGTTAATAATGCTCTGCATTTTAAATATTAGTCTCCATTATAAATCATCTTTTATAAGCATCACAAATAAAAAAAGTCTGAAATCAATTGAATCAAGTTATACGTTCTTTCTATTCTAATCTTTATATGATTTCTTCAAAATGTGATTTTTTTTAAATACTCCCGGCACGGATGCCGGGTCTTAAGTTTTTGTGGCTGTTTCGTTTAACGTCTTGCTTACCCGACGTCGCGCGGCCTTTTGCGCGATGTGGCGAAGCCCAAGTGAGGTACTCCGAACGCCGCGGGTAAGCTTTGTTATATGACGTGGCTACATTAGTAAATGTTTTGTTCACATGAGTACACGGACGTACTCATGTGTTGTAAAAGTTTAATGATTCTAAATAAACCGGTCTATTGGCACATCGAAAATTTTAGAGAGTTCTTTGGCATTTTGTTTGCTAATGGCTCTTATTCCTCTTTCCATGTGAGATATATTTTGTTTAGAAACACCTCCAAGTTTTTCTCCTAAATCTTCTTGTGTCATTTTATGAATTTCCCGATAAATCTTCATATTCTTACCCGGAAACATTTTGCTGTCAATTTCCTTAAACCAATCAGTTTCAAAAACATCGACTAGTTCATCATCTTTATCTTTTACAAGTTTCATTTTCTTTCCATATACTTCTTTCAATACAGAAAGAACTTTAGGTGGGATTTCACCTTTTATGTCTATTTTAATATGGGGCGTTTTCACGTGAGCCTGCATAATATACCTCTATTTCGATTGAATTCTTTTCATTTTTCCAGCAAGCAATCCATTTATATGCTAAGTGGCAATGATATAAATTTTCACCAAGATCACTGAAATTTGACCATTCTTTTCGAATTGGTCCTTTATCTCTTAAATCTTTGAGGAGCAAATTCATTTTTTCATTTATTTTAACCGGCATTTTTTGCATGCCTTTAATGGCTTTCTTGTTTATTAAGATTTTATACATAATCCAGGGTAGTCAATTAAAGACTACGTGTCAAGTGGAAAACGGAAGATTTTCTACAAAAACCGGCACGGATGCCGGATCTAAAGTTTTTGTAGCCATGTCATATAACGTCTTGGCTATACGACGTTGCGCGGTCTTTTGCGCAATGTGGCGAAGCCCAAGCCGGTACTCCGGCGCAGCGTTATAGTTTTTGTTATATGATGCGACGTGCCTTTACACTAAGTTCCGTGGGATTAATACACGGATGTATTAATCCTTACGATTCTATTTTATTTTGATTTTGAATTTTTGAAATTTTAGATAAAAATCTATTCATAAAGTAAAATAAAGAAACACATAAAAATAAATAAATTCCTATGAACATTTCAAAGCTTAAGTTTGTATATTTAGCCCAAAATTCTGCTGATAGAAAATAAATAGCTGTAATATTCCAGACTCCAAAAATCGGAGATGTTATAAAATGCATATAAATTCTTTTTTTCTCTATTTTTTTTAAAAATAAATTATAAGTACCATCTAAAATCGATTCTGTGACAATCAATACCAGGAAAATAGCCAATAAAACTTTAGGAAAACCTTCGATAATCATTTGCTTCCCATTTCTAATCGAATCGGTTGAAATTGTAATGATAAAGAATACATTTGTGAATATCATACCCAAAGTATATAAAAATACTTTTGAAGAGATGTTGAGATCTGTCTTGTTTGTCATTGATTTGTTTTTCATCATCGTCCTCTATTCAATGTCTTCTCAGAATTGATATTCACGAAAATTCTGATTTTTATAAAAAGTTATAAACATCCGCGCATGGACGCGCGGTTTTAAAGAGTTAGGCACGTCGTTTCATATAACGTCTTGGCTAACTGACGTTAGCGAGTTTTACAACCTATTTTTTTTAAAATCTTTTTGCCAGGTACTAAAAATATTCAGCCACATTAAGTTG
>PGXT01000216.1 GCA_002839285.1 Spirochaetae bacterium HGW-Spirochaetae-5
ATAGCCGGGGGTGAGTGTGAAGAGTTTTAATTAATAATCATATGGTTAGTGTACTAGTGCTATGTTCTCGAAAATAAATCGCTGCGCATTCCGAGGATTGAAATATTACAATTTTATAATTGACGATTTTTTTTTTGAACGTATTTTGTAATAAAAATATGCGGGAGTTATATATGAAGAGATCTCTGGTTATAATATCTTGTTTAATAATTATCATATCGTCGGTAGTTGCGGCTGAAAAAGAGGATGCGGGTCTGTTGTTTGTTAAAACATTAATTGAAAAAGCCGGATCAGAGAATGGCTACGTCAATGCCTTGAGATATTTTCAGTACACTGCAACAACTGCTAAAAACAATCCCTCATCATACGTTCTTTCCAAATGGGGGAAAGAGGCTATGGATGAATCTGGATTGAAACCATCTGATAAAGGGAAATATATTTCTGTTTTATCCAGCCGCAAAAGCGCCAGAATTGAAAAACTCTGGAAAGAGAATAAAGAGGAGCTGCTGAATCTTTTCCCCGCTCAGATTTATAATGAAATCCTGAAAGATGAAATAGATTCTCTTATTTCATTTCGCAGCAGCCCTGAGTATGCCGCTATGATGAAAAAAATGAAAGCAAAATCAAAAAGGCCGGGAGTAAAGACGATTGACCATGCCGGAGCTGTAACAGGCTGGAGCGGATATAAACAACTTGCTTTCTGGTACAGACGTGACTTTGAAAAGAATGACAAAGTTGTATTTGAAATTTTGAAAGAATTGAAGGCTTACTACTCGCAGCAATAGCGGGTAACGAATGAGTTAATACAATCAGCCCTTCGAGTCCGCTCATTTCGACAAGCTCAATACAAGCAGGGGGCGTGACTTAACGCTGACTGAGCATAATTTCACGCTGACTGAGCGGAGTCGAAGCCTGAAGTCAGTAGTATTTCAATTGTAAAATGCTGTAGTTAAATGATCACCTCAATCTGAATTAATTTCATGTCTTAACCCCACTCTATGCTTTTTAAAAGAGGGGGATCAGGTTTTAAAAAACTTAAAGTTTTATTTTAAAAGTTCACACATTTGAAAAACTACTTCTATTGTAACCCCGCGAAAAAATAAAATTACCCCGCAAAGCTTGACTAATATACTATTTTGGTTATTTTAATTGTACATTTGCTCTACTTTTTTTAAATTATATCTTCTAATTCCATGGGGGTTTTATGAATTCTATAAAAGTCAGGCTAACGCTTCTTATTCTGGCATGCCTTTTTATTGTATCTGTAATTTTCGGATTATTAAGCTATTATCAGTCAAGATCTATTATACTCGATGTTTCCGGGAGCAGTATGCTGCGGATAAGTGAAGAGGTAAATCGGGTTTTTCAGGCAAATATGGAGAAGCAGATTGCAATTATTGAGACAATTGCTTCCCGGAGAATCATAACAGATAATACCCCCTGGGATAAAAAAATTGCAGATCTTCAGAAAGAGGCAGATCGGCTGGGATTTCAGGCTTTTGCACTCGTTAATCCTGATGGTAATGCAGTCAGGTTTGACGCAAAAAGATCAGAGGCAAAGCTTGCGGATAGAACTTATTTTAAAACTGCAATAAACGGAAAACCCGCATATTCAGATGTAATTATAAGCAGAGTTACCGGGGAACCTACGGTTATTGTAGCTGTACCGGTTAAAAGGGATGGTGCAGTTAAGGGTGTGTTTTACGGCATCAGGGATGGCCGTGAAATATCAAATCTCGTTAAGGATATAACATACGGGGAGAGCGGCTATGCTTATGTTGTAAATAGGGAGGGGACTGTAATAGGTCATAAAAATTATGATCTTGTTCTGAAGCAGTTCAATCCGATTAAAGCATCAAAAGATAATCCCGCTCTCCTTCCTCTTGCCGGAGCTGTAGAGCGGATGATCAAGGGGGAGAAGGGGACTGCTGATTATTTTTTTAATAATCGCGATATCGTCACATCTTTTACCCCGATTGATAATACCGACGGCTGGGCTATTGCTGTTGCGGTAGAACAGCGTGAGTTTCTATATGGTGTTAACCGGCTGAGAGTTATCATGTTTGTAATAACACTCATTCTTTTGACCCTTGGAGCAGTGCTTGCATATGTTATAGGTTCCGGTATAACAAAGCCGGTAATTGCCGCAGTGCATCATTCCGATGTTATGGCTAAACTTGATATCAGTATTGATGTTCCGGACATCTTAATGAAGAGAGATGATGAAATCGGTCAGCTTGGAAATGCACTGCAGCAGCTTAGTGTTGAAGTCCGGAAAACTATTACTGAAATTATTAAATCGTCACAACTGGTTGCGTCTTCTTCCGAGCAGATAAGTATAGATAATCAGAATTTGTCACAGAGGACGTCGGAGCAGGCATCGGCACTGGAAGAGATAGCCGCGACCATAGAACAGGCGAATGCCAATATAAGGCAGAGTTCAGATAATGCAGGTGAGGCGAGTAGAATTTCCGGGACTTCACTTGAACTTGCTCAGAGCGGCGGAAAAATAGTTGAAGAGGCTGTAAAATCAATTGGCGAGATTAACGAATCGAGCAGGAAAATTGCAGACATCATTTCCATGATTAATGAAATAGCATTTCAGACAAATCTTCTTGCCGGTGAAGTAAGAAATCTTGCACAGAGAGCGGGAGCTGCCGCAAAAGAGATAGGAGTACTGATTAAGGATTCCGTGGATAAAATTGAAAGCGGTACAGAACTTGTAAATAAAAGCGGTGAAGCTTTGAAAGAGATTATTGAATCTGTTAAACAGGTAAGCAATATCGTTTCAGAAATGGCTGCGTCAAGTGATGAGCAGAGGCGCGGGATTGAACAGATTAATATTGCTGTAACCGAAATGGATACAATGACTCAGCAGAACGCGGCGTTAGTTGAAGAGACCGCTGCGGCAAGTGAAGAGATGTCAAGCCAGGCAGCTGAGCTTCAGGCTATGGTATCGAGATTTATTGTGGAGTAGTGTTGCATACTTTTATTAATTAAAAAATTTTATAAAATAAACCGCAAACTTCCTTAACTCACCCCCGGCCCCTCTCTTTGGAAAGAAAGAGAGGGGAGTTTAAGACAGAAAATATATTGTGTTTTTCAGAGGAATGTTTTGTTTTACGAAGCCCCTCTTTTTTTCATCAAAGAGAGG
>PGXT01000217.1 GCA_002839285.1 Spirochaetae bacterium HGW-Spirochaetae-5
TTCTCCAGTACGGCTCCGACATTTGTTTCAATATTAAAAAAATTGTAATAACCGAGAGTTTTTAAATATGTAGAGACCTGTCCTCCAACAGCACATAAAAATATTTTTTTTCCGGATTCCGTAAGCATTTTATGCATTTCAATCAGGAAGTTCAGTCCTATATTATTTATATATCTGGCATTCTCCAATTGGAAGATTACTACTTTCCGGAGCTCGGACTCGTTCATGAGCTGGTTAATATAAATGATAAATCTATCTTTCGTATTTTCATCGAGATCCTTATTGAAGAAGATGATTGAAACATCATTATTGTTTTCTAATTGCCTATGGTATAGTGCTGATGATAAGTTCTGGTCACTCTGTTTTTTTATGGCGCCGTAAGTCTTTTTAATTGCAAGATCGATAAGCGTCATAAGATTTTTTAAATCAACGGGTTTGGTAAGAAAATCGAATGCGTCATTTTTCATTGCTTCGACCACGGTTTTTATGTCGGCCACGCCGCTGATGAGTATTACATGGATATCCTTGTTTATAAGTTTTATCTTCTTCAGCAGCTCAACTCCGTCCATGACCGGCATACGGTAATCGGTGAGAACACAAACAGGCATCTCGGAAACAAAAAGGTTATACGCATCGTACCCGTTGTTTGCTACTATTGTCTGGAATCCCTTCTGGGTAAGATAACCATCAAGCTCTGTGCATATGTCATCTTCATCGTCAACTATGAGAATCAGTTTTGGGTTCATTTTTTTCCTCCGCTTTTATAATTGGTAAAAATATGGTAAAACATGCGCCGACGGCAGATGATTCAGCCCTGATACTTCCGCCATGTTCACTTATAATTCCGGCGCTTATCGAAAGTCCCAGACCAGTACCTTTACCCTCAACCTTGGTAGTGAAAAATGGTTCAAAAATTCTGTTTACAATTTCTGCATTGATACCTGTTCCGTTATCATTATATTCAACTACAATAAGATTTTCCGCGCTATCAAAACCGGCTTTCACAGTTATTGTTTTAGGCGTCCCGGTTTTCTGTTCTGATAAGGCATCCCGTGAATTGACAATTAAATTAATAAATACCTGCTCAAGTCGTGGAGCACTACCGGCGATCTTCGGTAATGACTCCGGCAGATCGAGATTAACAAGTATTTCATGTCCTTTAAGCTGTTCTCCAAGCAGTTTAAAGGCGTTACGTATCGGCAGACATATATCTACAGGAATAATATCCGCTTCGTTGGTGCGGCCGAATACGCGGAAGTGGTTTATGATGCCTGAAAGTCTGTTTATCTGTTCTATGATTACTCCTACGCGTTCCAGGGCAAATTCTTTTAACGCATAACCCTCTTCTATTCCATCTTCAAGTCTCTGTGCCGCTATTTTCATGATGTTCAGCGGCTGATTCATTTCATGTGCTATGCCCGTCGCCATCTCACCGATGGTTGCCATTTTGGATGACTGAATGATCTGGTGTTCCAGTTTGCGCCGGGTAGTGACATCTGATCCGAATATAAGGAATCCGGCGATGCTGCCGTATCTGCTGCTGAGCGGAACAATTGATAGCTCAAGCAGACCTTTGCGCCCGAAGTATTCGTATGACAAATCGGGAAGGGCTATAGGTTTTTTTTCAACGGCGCAGCGCACAATCCCTTCACGTATTGCATCCCAATTGAAATCTCCCGGGAATGAACCTAAATGTTTATCTTCTGCTTTAAGATAAGAATCACTGAATATCTGTTCGGCCTGACGATTCATGAACAATACTCTGCCGTCCAGAGATATACCCGCAAGTATCGACTGAATATTATTAAAAAGGGATTGCGGGTCTATCCCTTCATCCTTCAAAGCGCCGATGAAATCCGCCATTACTTAAACTCCTGATGCAGCCGTACTGAGTATATGAATTGTTCCTGCATAAGTCAAATTTTAGTGAGGCCGCAGCAGATAATATTTATTTCAAGTTCCTGGTACTCTGATTAACCCGACGGGAGTTAAAATGTACCGGCATTATACTATGATATTTATACCAAGGGGCTATAGGCGATACGCTGCAATTTTAGTTTCTTGATTTAACAGGATTGAAAAATATCATTTTCAGTTACTTGTTTTTCAGCATTAACCAGTGCTTTGACGGGATAGATTTTCGATAAATAGTTTTCTATATAATACCGGAAAATCTCCCGGTCTGGCGGCCGCACTCTTTGATAAAGAGGGTTTAAACTTACGGAGTTTCATAGCCCCCTTTATTACAGGGGGGATGTTGAGCGTTGCTGAGCAGGGGGATTTCAAGTTTATAGCTGATAAATTATTGATTCAAAATAATGCGGTCAGATTATCAGGCCGCATCGGATACCATAAGAAATGATTGTTCAGGAAGTAATATATGTCATTCGATAAAAGAGAATTTCACAGGTTCCGGAGTTTGGTTTTAAATGTTGAATTCAAACAGAGCCCCGACAGATTTTTTTCAAGTGTTGCGATTGCAGATGTCAGCACCGGAGGTTTATGTTTTTTAACCAATACAAATGTAAGGGTTAATGATAAATTAACTTTTCAATTTTCTTTCGGTTCGAATAAGATAATGATGTCCGGAAATGTTGCAAGAATATGAAGATGAAGTCCTGAAATTCATCAGTTCATATAATCTGGAAGTTTCACGTATTTCGGAAAAGTTCCCCGGATTTAAAAACACCCGTATAACCTCAAAAGAACCGGATAAGGGTCACAACAGTGACGCGGTTGGAAGTATGCTGGAAATTGATTGATAATAATTTCGATATGATGGAGGAGTGCCTGAAAACCAGACCATAATAATAATGAAAAGAGAAGAGATACTCAATTGTCAATCCATACCAATTGCAAGTCCCGGTTATGGCCGTCCGCCATGCAGATTTATTAATCGTGAATATATGATTATATCATATGAATCAGATCCGGAAGCTATCCGGCGGGCCGTTCCCGAGCCACTGCAGCCCGGTGGTTCCAATCTGGTTTTATACGAATGGACTAAAATGCCCGATGCTTCAGGGCTGGGGAGTTACGATGAAAGCGGCATTGTTATTCCCTGTATTTTTGACGTGAGATATGGGGCTTCCCGAAAAAACTTGCAAAACCGCAGATGTATGTTGCTGAAACTGAAACACTGACAGGTACTCTGCATTATAACGGCATTCTGGTTGCACTTGGTACAATGCCGTTTAAATACAAAGAATCCGATAAAAATATAATAGAAAAAGCTCTGATTAAAATGCAGGTAAACCTGAAACTAATTCCGGATGTTGACGGCAGACCTAAAATTGCCCAGCTTGCTGCATATAATTTAACTGATGTGACTGTTAAAGGCGCCTGGAGCGGACCTGCAAGACTCCACCTTGTTCCTCATGTAAATGCTCCGGTTGCAGATCTGCCGGTTAAAAAAGTTATCGGAGCGAGTCATATCCTCTCTGACCTGACTTTGCCTTATGCGGAAGTAATCTATGACTATATTAATAAATAAGGAAATTTTATAACCCCCTTTATTAAAGGGGGATGTTGAGCGAAGCGAAACGGAGGGATTTTAAGTTTTTATAACCAGTTGTTTGGAAGATAACTGGATGTGTTTTAAATCATTCAAATCTCCCGGCCTAACGGCCACCCTCTTTGATAAAGAGGGTTTAAACTTTCGGAATTTTATAACCCCCTTCATTAAAGGGGGATGTTGAGCGAAGCGAAACGGGGGGATTTCAAGTTTAGAGCTGAGAAATTATTGATTTAAATTCATTGGGTCAAAGCACTAAAATACAAATCCAGAAATTACATTGAAAAATATGAAATAAATTACAAATGGAGAATACGATGCCTGGTTCAAAATTAACTACATTCGAAGAATTTAAAAAACTCCTAAAAGATAACATGACCATTATGGTAGGAGGATTTATGACTGACGGCACACCGGAGCAGCTGATTGATGCCGTTCTTGAAACAGGAGTAAAAAATTTAACTTTAATAGCAAATGACGCCGGATATCCGGAACGTGGAACCGGCAAAAATGACGCCGGATATCCGGAACGTGGAACCGGCAAACTGATAGGCAACGGCCGTGTCAAAAAATTAATTGCTTCACACATCGGATTAAATCCTAATGCTGGAAAATTATTAAACAGCGGGGATATGGAGATTCTCCTTGTTCCTCAAGGCACGCTTGCTGAATGTATCCGCGCCAAAGGGGCCGGTTTAGGAGGGATACTCACACCGACCGGTTTGGGTACACTTGTGCAGAATGGAAAAGATGTTATTGAAATAGATGGCAGAAAATTTATTCTTGAAAAACCTTTGTCGGCTGACCTCGCTCTCATAGATGCTTCTTATGCGGATAAATTCGGGAATGGGGTGAATATAGGCACTACACGGAATTTCAATCCAGTCATGGCATTGGCTGCCGATATCGTGGTGTTAGGTACTTATGTAGTTAAAGAAATCGGCGAATTAAATCCGTCAATGATTACAATACACGGCGTTTTAGTAGACCATATTGTCAAAATAAAGGAAGTATAAAAATGGAAGCTAAACATATAA
>PGXT01000036.1:0-39318 GCA_002839285.1 Spirochaetae bacterium HGW-Spirochaetae-5
GTTCTTCTTGTCGAGCAGATAAGAATTACATTTGAGTATCAGAAAGAGCTTGTATTTGAGCTCATCAATATCGGTGCCGAGCTCTCTTCGATGTCTGATAATCTTGTGAAGACAGCTCTTGACGGATGGGCTAAGCTCTCATTTGTCGTTGAAACAATACGGGAGCAGATAAATGACAGCGACTCTTTGAGCGAAATTACCACAACTTCTTCTGAAAGATTGAAGTCTCTCAACTTTAAATCTATTGAAGATTCAATAAACAAATTGATCGATGCGGCATCTCTCTCTGATAGAAAAAATATAGTTAACGATGAAAACGCATTTAATGAAATACTTCCTGAAATGAAAAAGACGGCAAAACTCATTGCTGAAGCTTCCATCGATGCCGAGAAGCTGAAGCATCTGCTCCCTGCCGTAAGCTCTGCACTTGATGGTATTGATGACATTTCGGATAGAACAAATATTCTCTCTCTGAATGCATCAATTGAGGCGGCAAGAGCAGGCGCGCAGGGGAGAGGATTTGCCGTTGTTGCAGAGGAGATAGGCCGGCTGGCGGAGAGTTCTCTCACCGGATCAAAAGAGGTAAGAAAAAATATATCCGAGATAATCGGTCTCTTCAGACTCTATGAAGATAAAGCCGGCAGTGCTGTTGCGGATCTTGATCTTCTGGTGGAGAGACTGGATGCTGTAAATAGCGATGCAGCTTCACCACGGAGGGTGGAGATAGACCCTGCCGTCACCGAGGGGATAAAAACGGGGATAGAGATATACAATTCAGTTGTTGTGGATATAGTCGGTAAAGTTGATAATGTTGAAGTTATCACCTCCAGAGGGAGAGTTCTGGCCGAGGAGATGAAAACTAAAATCAGTGAGCACATAACCAATATCGAATCCATAGCCGGAATAAGCGACATGATAAACGACCTTGTTTCAAAACTGAATAACAAGATAAATGTAATTATAGAACAGACCGGAGAGCTTGAGAAGCTCACTTCCTGAGTTTAAAAAAATTATTTTTTTTAAGCAGAGGAATTGTTTCAATAAAATATATGATACTCCTACGCCCCCTGACCCCAGGCTAATCATTACCCACACCTATTATTGTTACTATAAATCATCCCGCAAAGCCCCCGCACCCCCGGAGGGGGCAAAGCAACGTTGATTAAGACCAATGATTTTAATAGAGAATTGTATATTGAAGTCCCCCTCCGGGGGATTTAGGGGGCTGCACAGAAAGATGTGGGCAATGATTAGAGCCCCCAGAGGGGGCATAAGTAGCATAACCGGTTTATGATTTAAATATCCAGAGTTTCGAAGCCTGTTTAAAGACATATGGCGCTCCGAAGGTTATCCAGAATCCTATCATTGCGTATCTTATCCCTTTGAACAGCACCATATCAGGGAGCAGCATCTTCACTCCTGCCATAATTGCAAATAGTACCGCAAGTCCGAAAATCATCTTTATAAGCGTAGAAATAATTCTGTCTGAAGAGATATGTTTAATGTATTTATCCTCTAAAAATATCCCGATAAGAAAACCTGTTGCGGCTCCGGCAGATTTAACAATATGGTCCTCTTTAAAAAGAAAAGTACATAAAACCATTATTGCCACGGCAATTCCGATTTTATAAATCGATTTGGCAATTTCAAATCTGCACCAGATGTAGTCAGCAATAAACACCCATATAATTCCGAAAACAATTCCGCCGATTACATCCTGCGGCCAGTGAACACCAAGATACATCCGTGATAGCGCCACAAGCAGAATGATTATACTCCCGGCAATGTATAGTGCCGGTTTTCTGAATATCTTCATAACTCCGGCCCAGAACATTGTAGTCCCCTGCGTATGTCCGCTGGGGAACGAGTAGCCCCCTGCAGTTTCAGTCCTCAGAGAAACAATATTTTCGTTACCGATTGGACGTGAAATGTGAAATATATCTTTAAGTGCGCCATTAAGAATTGAACCGGAAAGAAATATCCATCCGACTCTTCTCCCTGCAATTTTATCTCCGCACCATATAAACCAGCATGCAATAAGAATAAAGAAGTTTTCCTCACCAAGCATAGTTATGTATTGAAATAATTTGTCGAGAAAAGGAGTTTTAAACGATTGAATAAATAGTAAGGTTTCCATTATTATTTCCGCCTGATAATTATTATTTTATAATCAGTCATCATAGTTATGATTAGAATTATGATGAACACTCAGCACGCAGATTATCAGATACAAAAAAATAATATAGTCAAGATATAATTTAATAATCGATCTCGTTTTATAAGTTAATGCTATGACCGGAAAGATTTTGAATCAATAATTAAAAATGTAAATTGCTGTGTTAAAATAATTCATCAGCCATAAACTTAAAATTTCCCTGTTTCGCTTCGCTCAACATCCCCCTTTAATAAAGAGGGTAACCATAGGCCAGGAGATTTTTCGGTATTATACAAAGAACTATTTTATGAGAAATCATCCGGTCTAAGCACTGGCTATTTAGTTTCAGGCGCGGTGCGTTCATCTGAATTCTTTCTTGACAAGCTGATTTGAGGTGACTTAACTAAAATTACATCTATTGCACAATAGATAAAACTTCGGGGGATTATGGTAAAAAAAATTTTGATTATTCTTATTTCGATCATTGCTTTGTATGGATCAGCTGTTGCATTTTCGATGATCTTTGCGCATCAGAGAAAGATTAAACCTTTTATCTCCAGATTGCCGGAGTTTACTGTGGTGGCCCACCGTGGAGCACCCATGAGACATCCGGAGAATACTCTTGAATCGTTCAGAGAGGCATTGAAAATTAATCCTGCGGCGATGCTTGAACTTGACGTACATCAGACAAGTGACGGCATTATAGTTGTTCATCATGATGGCCATATAGTTAATAGTGCCGGAGAGAAAGTACACATAAAGAATCATACTCTGAAAGAGATTCAGGCCATTGATGCCGGGTACTATATCAGCTTTGATAATAATGTGACTTATCCATTCAGAGGGAGAGGATATGCAGTTCCGGAGTTTAAAGATGTTCTTAAAAATTTCAATGGCACACTGATTTCAATTGATATAAAACATCATACAATTGAATGCGCCGAAATTGTAATGAAGCTGATCCGTGAAAACAGTGCGGAAGAAAATGTAATAATTGGTTCATTCGGTGACGAAATTATGAATCATGTAAGAGGAAATTATCCTCACATTGCAACAAGTTTCAGCAAGTCAGAGGTTATGAAATTTTTTGTTCTGCATAAACTTTTTCTTACAGGTTTTTTTAAAGCAAAAGATGATGCCATGATGATCCCTGAATTTTCAGATACGGATAATCCGGAATATCTCGGCCCGGGATACAAACAGGGTTTCAGAATTATTTCCCGAAGATTTATAAAAGAGGCTCATGCTCTTAATATTCCTGTCATGGCCTGGACTGTAAATAAAAAAGAGAATATGGAGCGGCTTTATTCATGGGGGATCAGAGGCGTGATTACCGATTATCCTGATATACTCAGCAGTGTTGAAGCGGATAATGTTAAGAACAAATGAATATTAAATAGAGAGAGGAATATATGGCAGAACAGCAGTTTAAAATTTCAAAGACATTTTTGCTCGGTTTCGGTTTTCTAGGTATATCAATGATATGGTCATTGTATAATGCCTATGTACCTGTGTTCTTAAAAGATACTTTTAATCTGCCGCTGACAGCCGTGGGCGGAATTATGACTATTGACAATATCTTTGCAATAATTCTTCTCCCATTTCTCGGTGCTCTTTCAGACAGGACAAACACACCCATAGGGCGGCGGCGGCCATATATTCTCGTAGGCGCTCCCCTTGCGATGTTTTTCTTTATCATGATTCCATACATGAATCAGATGCAGTCTCTCCTCCTTATGATGCTTGTTATTATTCTAATGAATCTTTCAATGTCGCTTTACCGCTCACCGGTAATTGCTCTTATGCCCGACATAACTCCGTCAAAATACCGGAGTCAGGCTAATGGTATTATTAATCTCATGGGGGGCGTGGGCGCGCTTCTTGCTTTCTTCGGAAGCAAACCTCTTTATAATATGGATAAGACTTATCCGTTTATAGCAGGTGGTATGGTAATGCTTTTTGCATGTATGATGGTGGTTTTATTTATAAATGAGGATAAATCTTTGTCTTTAGATAATGGCAATACCGATAAAGTTTCATTTAAGAAATCCTTTGATGAACTGATGGATAATCTGAAAGATGTAATTCATGGGGACAAGTCTCTGCTCTTTATACTTCTTTCAATTCTGTTCTGGTTCATCGGGTTCAATTCCATCGAAACATTTTTTACTCTCTATGCAAAATACTATCTTGGAATAGGTGAAACCTCCGGTGCCACTATCCTTGGATATTACTCTCTGATATTTATGCTTACTGCAATTCCATCGGGAATTATAGGAGCCAGGATCGGAAGAAGAAAAACCATACGGATAGGACTTACAGTTTTGATGGTATGCCTGCTGGCGAGTCTTGCCGGATCATTTTTTATATCAAAAGATAAAACTGTTTTAATATACTGGTCCTATGCTGCAGCTTTTATGTGCGCAGGTTTCGGATGGGCTCTTGTAAATGTCAACTCTCTCCCCATGGTTGTTGATATGACAACTGCGGAAAAAGTCGGCGGATATACCGGACTCTATTATTTCTTTTCCCAGGCTGCAAATATAGCAGCACCGCCTGTCGCGGGTTTTGTACTTGATCTATCAACTGATGGCGGAAAGAACTCCGGAGGATATATATCACTGCTCCTCTTTGCCGTTGCGCTTTTCTTTATTGCGTTTATTACAATGTCGAAGGTTAGAAGAGGTGAAGCTCAGGATGCGTAAAAAAGTAAAAGTTCTCGCTCATAGAGGGTATCGTGCAAAGTATCCCGAAAATTCCCTCCTTGCATTTAAAAAAGGATTTGAATACGGCGCCCATGGTCTTGAGTGCGATGTGCAGAAGACCAGCGACGGCCGTTATGTGATAATTCACGATGATACAATTGACCGTACAGCTAAAGATAAAAAAAAGGGTGTAGTCGGAGAGATGACCCTAAAGAAACTCCAGACCGTTGATCTGGGTAAGAAACAGACTATTCCCGAGATCAATGAGTTTCTTGCTTCTATACCGGAGGGTAAATATGTGAACATGGAGCTTAAGGATGAAACTCTTCTCCCCTCTGACGGTCCCGAGCTTCTGGAAATATTTCTGAAACATGTAAAAAAAGAGAATCTTCTTGTAAGCTCATTCGATCATTCTCTCCTTGATTACTTTAAAGATCAGCGGATTCCCATAGGCCTCCTTCTTGAGGAGGCTCATTTAAGCCTGGGTTTCACCGGTATTATGAAAAGAGTAATTAAATATCGCCCGGCATATATGAATCTGCCGGTAAAGATGTTCGATAAAATCGGGAAATTTCCGGCGCGTATTCTTATCTCAATTTTTAAATTGATGGGATGCGGTATTGCATTCTGGACTGTCAACAGCAGAGAGGAGTTTGAACATGCCTACGCATTCGGTGACATTATAATGACCGATGAGGTTGAGTTTATACTCGGTGAGCTGAAGAAGAAGGAACAAGGATAATTACTATCAGATTTATCGATCATGTTAAAGTAAATTACAATGGGACAAAAAGATGACATCAGATTCTGAAAAGATGAAAGAACAGAAAGATCAGGATGAGCTCAATGAAGAGGATGAGTTAATCCGGAGGGATATTCTTAGCGATAGAAAATTCTCTATTGCTGAGGCCATCGGGAGGGAAGGGGGAAACTTTATTAAGGGACACAACCCTATGCCCCGGCTTGATCAGGTAGTCTCATTCATTACAGTTTTTATTGCAGATAATATTAATGACCCCTCAAGGGTTTTGATGACAGTCCTTCAGGCACATATTAAAAATGACCGTATAAAAATCGCCGAAAATATTGAAACACCCCTGCAGTATCTTCACAATCTTATTAAGGCTTATGTTGATAATCCTCACCAGCTTTATGAGCTCACAAGGGAGGCGGATTTCAGATGGGGGCAGATCAATGAAGAGAAACCTCACTTCCAGAAACCGGGGGAGGCTGCTCATCCTGACGATGAATACACCCATGAAAATGTAAAGAAAATGCTTTCAGATCTTCTGGTGAAGATTGAGGCGGGTTTATGATCAGACTGTGCTGATGTAACCTGCTTCTTCTATCAGTTTTGAAAATTCATGCGGAGATTAACATGTCTATTCTCCGCATTTTTTTGTATAATATTTAAGATATAAATTGGTTATAAACAAAAAAATCTAATGAGACATAAATAGTATTGACAACTTTGGTTCTTTTTACAATAAATATATAGGTTACAGGTCTGAAAACTGATTCGTCCGCTACGGGCTTAACTGTTTGACGGATGCCTGAACCACTTTATATATGGAAAGTATAAAAGTGATATGAACTCATTAAACAGAAAAGATCTCCTTGATATCAAATCCCTCTCTTCCGATGAGATAATGCTCATCTGTGATACTGCAAAATATTTTAAAGACGTTTTTACCAGGGATGTGAAAAGTGTCCCCGTACTCCGCGGTAAAACAGTCTGTACGCTGTTTTACGAACCTTCAACACGTACGCGTCTCAGTTTTGAGATGGCGGCAAAGCTCCTTTCTGCAAATACGATAAATGTTCCCGTAACAACCTCCAGTGTTGTAAAAGGGGAATCTCTTATTGACACGGTTAGAACTCTCGAAGCCATGAAGGCTGACTATATAGTAATGAGACATGGGGCATCTCTGGCGCCCCATTTTTTATCTAAAAATATAAAGGCATCGGTCATCAACGGCGGTGACGGGTATCACTCTCACCCGACACAGGCGCTTCTTGATACATATTCGATACTTGAAAAAAGAGGCTCGCTCAAGGGGCTTCATATCGGTATTATCGGCGACATCAAACATTCACGCGTTGCGAGATCTGATATAATCGCTTTTACAAAACTTGGCGCAAAGGTAACTCTATGCGGGCCCTCGACTCTTCTGCCCGATGAATTCAGGCAGTACGGTGTTGAAATAACCTATGATCTCGATAAGCTCCTTCCGGAACTTGATGTAATAAATATGCTCCGGATTCAGAGAGAACGGCAGAAGGGTTCACTCTTCCCTTCAATAAGAGAGTATAATCTTCTCTATTCGCTGACCGAGGAGAGATTTGCAAAATGTAAACCGGAAATAATTGTTATGCATCCCGGACCGATGAACCGCGGAATTGAACTTGATGATGTTGTTGCCGATTGTCCTAATTCTATAATTAACGAACAGGTTACAAATGGAGTTGCAGTGAGAATGGCTATTTTTTATCTACTAGCCGGCGGAACACCGCTGAGCGATGCTGATACAGAGGGTAATTAATCGATATGGGGATACTAATTAAGAACGGAAGATTTATCGATCCTGCAAGCGGTACAGATGACAGGCTTGATATATTTATAAGTGAAGATAAAATTAAAGATATAGGTAAAAATCTTACTGCAGCACCGGGGGATGATGTTATTGATGCAAAGGGCGCCCTTGTTCTTCCCGGTCTTATTGATATACACGTTCATTTCCGTGAGCCGGGCCGGGAGGATGTTGAAACTATAATCGGCGGATCGATGGTTGCCGCTAAAAGCGGTTTTACATCGGTATGTACAATGCCCAATACCAAGCCTGTAATTGACAATCAGGCCCTTGTCCGTTTTATAATTATGGAAGCTGCAAAGGGTCCGATAAATGTTTTCCCCACAGCCAATATCTCCAAAGGGGGGAAGGGTGAAGAGATCTCCGAAATGGGTGAACTCGTCAGGGGCGGAGCAGTAGCGTTTACAGATGACGGTCAGCCGGTAACTAATTCTATCCTGATGAGACGGGCGCTGGAATATTCCAGAATGTTTAATGTTCCGATTATTGCGCATTCAGAGGATAAGCTTTTAGTTGATGAAGGTTTAATGAACGAAGGATTAAACTCTAATAAACTCGGACTTAGCGGAATACCATGTGAAGCTGAAGAGGTTATGATTGCCCGGGATATAATTCTTACACGTCTTGCAAAGGGACGGCTTCATGTATGTCATGTTTCAGCCGCGGGGTCAGTTGAACTTATAAGGCGCGGAAAGGCCGACGGCATAAGCGTGTCATGTGAAACTGCTCCTCACTATTTTGCGCTGAATGATGATGCCGTTGAGGAGCACCTCTCCATGGCAAAGATGAATCCCCCTCTTAGAAGTGAACATGACAGAAAAGAGATTATCCGCGGATTGAAAGACGGTACTATTGAAGTCATAGCTACTGACCATGCCCCTCACGCGCTTTTTGAAAAGATGCAGGAGATGGAGTATGCTCCATTCGGGATAATAGGGCTTGAGACTGCAGTGCCGCTTATTATAACAGAGCTTGTGAGGAACAATAATTTTTCATATATAGAAGCATTCTCTAAAGTAACCTGCAACCCATCAAGGATTCTCAACCTCGGGAAGGGCGAACTTAAGATAGGCGGAATGGCCGATGTTGTTATTATTAATCCTGATGAAAAAATAATTGTAGATGAAAAGTTTTTAATTTCCAAATGTAAAAACACCCCCTTTATAGGTAAAGAGCTCTACGGAAGTATCGAATACACTATCTGCAACGGAAAAGTTGTGTATAAGAGAGAACAGGCCTGATATAGATGAAGCCATTCCAATCTGAAAAACATATCTCTGCATCGGAAACCGCGCAGATGCTTGGCATATCCGAGACATCTGTGAAGAACTGGGTGCGGCATGGATTTATTGAAACAGCAGTTAACGATAAGGATAACTGTTTTCTTGAAGATGATGTTATCTCTCTCCGCAGCCGGATATTAAGCGGCGATTTGAAGAGACTCAACAGCAGAGCAAATAAATCAAATTCTCTGAAAACATTTATGCCTGAAGAACTTTTTGAAACAGAGGAGGAGAAGAGGTCTGTCTCTGAAATTTCATCTTTTATAATGAGACATAATGTAGATGTGTCTTCTGCTATGTTTTTCCTTTCACTAAATCTTCTGCAGAGAAAGGGGATGCTTGAAGGGACTTCACCTGAAGAGATCCTCTATTCACAGGATATAAATATAAAAAAACGGAAGAGATTAAGTGAAACCCTTCTCAGCTGGAGAGATTCTCTTACCGCTGAAGTTAAACCTGAATTTTTTGAAATACTTAAAGTCAGAATTCCTGATCATAGTAATATTACCGGAATAATATATCAGTCGATTCTTATAGAAGGGGATAAAAGTAAACTCGGTATGTATTACACCCCCGATAAGGTGGTTTCTGAAATTATTGGAAGAATTGCATCTCCGGATAATACATTCCTTGATCCATGCTGTGGTACAGGGCAGTTTCTTCTTGCTTTTTCAGATATTACAGACAATCCTGAAAACATATACGGCATTGATATTGATCCTATTGCTGTTAATGTTGCGAAGATTAATCTTTTTATGAAATATTCAAACGCTGATTTTAATCCTAAAATATTTTATGCCGACTCTCTTCTTGATTTTAATGAATCAATTCTTATGGATGATATGAACAGGTTTTCCGAGTTCGACTGCATCGCTACTAATCCTCCATGGGGTTCTCATTTTAATAAAAAGGAACTGAAATATCTGAAGAATTATTATCCGGAGATACTCTCGGGTGAATCGTTCTCATATTTTCTGGTTAAAAGTCTTCGCATGCTTAAGACCGGGGGTGTACTTTCCTTTGTTCTTCCCGAGTCGATACTGAATGTGAAAATTCATAGTGATATAAGAAAGTATATATTTAATAATTATCATATATCACGGATTGAACAGAAGAAGAAAATATTTAAAAATGTATTCAGCACTGCGGCAGTTATTGATATTTGCAATATTGAAAGCACTGAAGATGTCGAGATTGTAAATATTTGTGATTCTTATAAAATTGATAATGAACGATTCGGAAGAAACAGTAATTTTATTTTTGATATTAATGTCGATTCTGCAGATGAAAAAATTCTTGGAAAAGTTTATTCCTGCCCTTATCTGACTCTGAAAGAGAATGCCATCTGGGCGCTTGGAGTTGTTACGGGGAATAATTCTAAATATATTCAGGAAGAAAAGAATCAGTGGAATGAGCCTGTTATTAAGGGTAAGGATGTTTCATCATTTAGAATCAGTGACCCGGATACTTTTATTAAATTTGAACCGCATAAATTCCAGCAGACCGCTGATGTGAGTTTTTATAGAAGTAAAGAAAAACTGATTTATAAATATATATCAAACCGGCTGATTTTTGCCTATGACAAAGAGCAGCGTATTACTCTCAACAGCGCAAATATTCTTATCCCTCAAATTAGTGGTGTTGATATAAAGGTTATTATGGCGCTGTTTAATTCCGAGCTGTATCAGTATATCTTTCAGAAAAAGTTTTCGTCTGTTAAGGTTCTTCGCAGTCATCTGGAGGAGCTGCCTGTTCCGCAGCTTAAAGAGGAACAGTACAATTATATTTTAAAACTTGTTAAAGAGATCGAAGCTGGGAGCTCTATTGATGATCTTAATGAGTACGTTTATAAAATATTTAAATTAAAGAAGAGTGAGATAGTTCATGTTAAAAGCAGAGTAAAATAGATTTACTCTGCAAGTTTTTCGTTCATAAAATCCATCATATCTGAAATCTGTCCCCGCCATGAAGTCCATCCGTAGAGACCCGTTTTATTATCTTTATAAGTGACACTGTAATCATCGGGTGATTTTTTCTGAAGCTGTTTAAGCTTTATGGCCATTATTCTTGACTGTCCAGGCTGATAGGCATCCTGTTTTAAACCATGATAAAGATATATATGCACACCCTTTAATCTATCAGCCAGCATAAGAGGATTGTCGTCATTCTCCCATCGCGTCTGAAAATTTTTATAACTGCCGTAGACTGCTTCTATCATTCTGCTGTTCTGCATAATTGTCGGATCGTAATAACCGGAAATTCCCGCTGCTGCTCCGAATTTGTCGGGGTAATGACATGGGATCAGAATTGCACCGTGAGCCCCGGCAACTATACCGGCGATACCTGTGTTCTGTTTTTTTAATGAGAGTGAAAAGGTGTCGTTTAAGAATTTTATAAGTGTTTCACCTACAAATTTTCCTCCAGGTACTACATTCCATTTGTGTGTTGTTTCTGGATAAAATGATGTCTCGTATACCGATTTTCCCATATCGGGTGAGACAATTATCATATTGTATTTATTGGCATATGATTCTATTGAAGCTCCGTTCTCCCAGTCTCTTTCATTATTATCGTACTGGTGAAGTGTAATAATGGTCCGGAATTTTTTACCTTTGGAATAACTTTTAGGGAAATATATCTGTATCTTTGCCGATGATGTTTCACCCATGTATTCGGTTTTAACTATTACATTCCTGAGCCACTTACCAGGCTGGATCTGACTGCTGTAATCCGTATCGGCAGCTGAGAGTGCAGCCGCTGCTGAAAGAAAAAAGAGAAAGAGAATTTTTTTCATGAATATATACCTTCCTGTCATCCCCGTAAATTGAGGGTACATGATTATAATCTGAATTTAATCAGAATATAATGAATGAGTCAAGCAGTTTAATTTGAAACTCCCTGCTATGCATTAGTTATCAGATATATCCGTTTTCTTTCATGCTGTAATATGAAGCATTTGTAAGAATAATATGATCCAGGAGGGGTATCCCTACAATTTTTCCCGCTTCAACGAGGCGTTTTGTCGTGTCGATATCCTGTTTTGACGGGGACGCGTTACCCGAGGGGTGATTGTGTGTTACTATGATTCCTGAGCCTGCTTCTTTTATTGCGTCGCGGAAAACTTCTCTGGGGTGAACTATTGCCTCGGTAATAGTACCCACTGAGACAATGATTTTTTTCAGCAGCATATTCTTATTGTTAACAACAAGTACTCTGAACTCCTCCTTCTGCAGACAGGCAATTTCAGGGAGGAGAAGATTCCACACCGCATTGGGTGAACTGATATGCTTCAGGTCTGTGACATCTGTAATTACTCTTTTTCCTATTTCAAAAGCTGCCTGAATTTTAACAGCCTTTTTCAGTCCCAGACCTTTTTCAATGGCAATCTCTCGGAGTCCCGCCTTCGATATGGCTGATAGGCCCCCCATGTTTTTAATGATCTTCGCGGAGAGTTCAAGAACATCAATATTTTTTATACCAGTCCCTACAATCACAGCAAGCAGTTCCGTGTCTGAAAGATCTTTAACACTTTGACCATCTATGCATTTCTGTATGGGGAGTTTAAAATCGGTATGTATTTTGTTCATCTTACTTTGCCTCATTATAAATTCTGTTGAACTCTTCGATGTACTTCAAAGCCAGTTCCGGGCTGTCCAGTATTATGATATTTTCATCATTGCGGATGTTCGCGTTTTTTGAAATGTTGAATGATCCGGTGATTACCAGGGAGTCATCTATGATTATTACTTTGTGATGCATGGTATCTCTGTTTTTGTCCAGTCTCACGGGAACACTTTCGACAATCATCTTTACATATTCCGAATATTCTGTATTTGAACCTTTTTTTTCAAATACTCCCCGGACATCTACTCCCTCTTTAAATTTCTTAATGATTACTTCTCCGATGACATCGGATGTGAAAGAGAACTGCATAAAACGTATCGATTTTTCAGCCTTATTAATTCTATCGCATATTATTTTCTCTACATTGTCTTCAGGCGCAAAGTAGACGTTGATATTCATATCATTAAGTTTTACATAATACTTCTTCAGCAGCTGTCGGAATGCCCCATCTTCGGTTCTGTTTCCAAATACACCGGAATAAAACATTTCGTCGAATTCAGAATTATAAATGTCAGCAAGTTCCTGTGATTTTATTATTAGAGCATTATTGTTATTTTTCCATGTACAGTTCTCAGTAACATTATAGGAACCGGTAAAAACTGTTTCACCATCTGCAATGGCAAACTTGTTGTGCATAAGACCCGGGCCTGTATCCGGTATCACAGGTATACCGCTTTCAAGAATTTTAGAAATAGCCCCGCCGGAAAAGGTATCATTATCGGTAACAAGCTTTACATCAACTCCCCGTAGATATGCGGCTATCATTTCATCTGCTACGGGCATTGATGAAATATCATAAAAAGCTCCGTAGAAACTTTTTTTAGAATTTTTAAGCATTTCAATCAGGCCGTCGCGGGGATTAATTACAGCGCTTTTTTTTGTACCGGATGGACTTGTAAAATACACTTTCCATTCTGGTTCAGAATAGGCCGGATTTATAATAAACAGTGTTAATAGAAACGAGATTAATATTCTTTTCAAAGATATATCCTTTTATCAAATATCGCAATTTATAAAATGCTTAGAGCCAGTCATTTCGAACCCCTTCAATTTTACGGGTGAGTGCTTCGACAAGCTCTGCAATCATTGAATACGGTCAGTGAGTCTGTCGAACTGTTCAGTCGCTATCGCTTCTTCCAAATGACAGCAAGAGTGCCAATTCAATCGGGAAATGCTATAGTATTTTAAATATCTAATGGCAGATTCTGACTTAAATTCACCATGCTGAGTTCAGTGAATTAGAAAAATTTCCAAACCTGTTGTCTCTTTATAATATATAAAACATAATAGAGGGTGTACTGCTGCACGAATAATAAGGAGTGTGCAGCAGTACAAGGATGGCCCCAATAAAACTCAATTATTAATACGATGGAAAAATGAAAATGATAAAAATTTTTTTATCATTTCAAAAAAAAATTAAAACAGCGGGATATCAGGCATGGATAGAATTATCTGGATACTTTTAAAGATTCCTCTTTTTCCAGAATGAGATTTTCATACTCAGTGTATAAAAGCTGGTCATCTCTGCCGGGATTTGTTGATCTTACTTTAGATACAAGAGTTTTATACGGTGAGAGTTTTCTGAAGTCTGTTTCGGATTCAATTTTTTCATTCAAAAAGCTGTTGTCACGGATTATAAGTGCAAGGTAAAATTCATAGGCATTCTTTAAATCTGTAAGCATAGATCTGTTTCTGATAACATCGGGATCATCTTTTTTATTTTCAAGAATGTCATTTATAAAGTAAATAATGAATTGAGTATCAAATGCCGAGATATCAAAATCGAGCAGCAGCTGATTGAGATTTGAAAGCGCCATATTTTTAAGATGATATGAGGCGAGAAAAACAGGATTATCAGACATCGTATTGATGCTTATATAATCTGATCCTTTCTCCTCCGCAGTTCCTTTTTGTACTTCGCTTTTATCTGTTGTTACTTTTATAATTTCGCCCGGCCGGTATCGGCTGGCAATTACCGAAACTTCTGTTTCAGAAAGAGATTCATCAACTATCAGATAATCGATGTCCGTATCGGAAGGTATATCCTTCAGCATCAGGGAGTAGCTTTTTACCATAACAATTTTCATCGGTATGACGTCTACTGAAGTTACATAATGAATAAAGAGAAATTTCCTCTTTTTTTCGGTGATATTTCTGTAAGGGAGAATTATAGTATCATCTCTGACTTTAAGAAGAGAATACTCTTTGAGATAATCCCGCTCAATTAAAAATATATTTCCAAGAAATACAGCATTCGGAAGTTTATGAAGAAGACTTCTCCCCTCTTTATCTGCTGAAAATGATTCACCTCTGCTGTTGAAAACAAGGAATTTCATCTTCTTGAAAAGAATTTTTAAAGTATACCCCGATGGTGTTTTCTCTTCAGCGAAATCCATAGCCTGCCATTCTATTCATTTATCTGCTCTCGCTTCACATACGCCGGAAGAGAGGTTTAAGAGGCAAAGCTCCATAATCCCTCTCTCGCGAAAAGCGTTGCAGTTTTTACTCTTATTATAAATAAATTAATAAGCTGGTTTTGCAAGCAATAATTTTTAAGGTTTAGCACTTACATCAATTGCATATGAATCAAAGATTTTACGGATATAGTATTGATATGAAATTCCTGCTATCATAGCGGCATTATCTGTACACATAAGAGGGGAGGGTATAAGGACCTCCTCATTATTTTTTCTTTCCGATTCGATAAGTTCCCTTAATCTACCGTTTGCAGCCACGCCCCCGGCAACTACCATTCTGTTTATACCGGATTTACGCGATGCGGTAAAGAGCCGTCTTACAAGAAGTTCCAGAGCTCTCTCCTGAAAACTGTAAACAATATCGGCTTTATTCTGATCGGGATTCTGTTTTATATGGTTAATCACTGCAGTTTTTAATCCTGAGTATGAGAATCTTGTATCATCCGGGTCGGTCATTATTTTCGGGAAAAAGACTTTCTTTAACGCGGACTCTCTCGCAAGACTTTCAACCAGTGGACCTCCGGGATAACCGAGACCGATATATTTTGAAACTTTATCGAAGGCCTCGCCGACGGCATCATCAACGGTTTTACCGATCAGCACCATTTCCCCGGGGCCGTTGACACGGTATAGCGCAGTATTCCCTCCGGATATGAGAAGTCCGATGAAGGGATATGCAGGTTCGTTCCCTTCAAGAAAGGGGGCATAGAGATGAGCTTCAAGATGATTGACTCCTATCAGCGGGATGTCCATGGCAAAGGATATGGCCTTTGCGCTCTGAAGTGCTATAAGGAGCGACCCGGTGAGTCCGGGTCTGTTTGTGGCGGCAACATAATCGAGATCACTGAACTTCAACCGGCTTTCATCAAGAGCCATCTCAATGAGGGTATTGATCTTTTCAAGATGTGCCCTTGATGCTATCTCGGGCACAACACCTGAGTATTCACAATGAAGTTCAACCTGGCTGTATATTCTGTTCGAGAGAATTTTTCTGCCGTCAACAACAACTGAGGCGGAGGTCTCGTCACAAGAACTCTCCAACCCCAGTCCTATAATCTTCCCGGATTTTTCTTTCATTACTTACTTAGTTTTTCAATCGCAGCCGTAAGCTGATTATCAAATTCAAGGTCATAAATCTGATCTTTATGATACTTCGTTATTTCCCGCTTCAGAATAAAATCTGCTGTGGTATCAGAAATTTTTATATTTTTATCTTTAAGATACTTTTTGAAATCAGCTTTCGTGTTTTCATTATACTTAGTTTTAATTGATACAAAATCATTAAGCAGTTTATCCCTGCTGATCTTTTTCAAGTCTTCTGTCTCTCCCTCAGGGAACTCAACAACCTTAACTTCGAAGTCAGGCATGATCCCTTTCCCGTGGATCATAGCACCTGAAGGTGTGTAGTATTTGGCTATTGTCAGAGCGATTCCCACTTCTTTATCAAGATTGTAGGTTTTCTGTACAGAGCCTTTGCCGAAAGTTTTTTCACCAAGAAGCATGGCTTTATTGTTATCCCGAAGAGCTCCGCTAAGTATTTCCGATGCTGATGCGCTCCCTTTATTTACAAGAACAATAATTTTACCTTTGTAAATCGGGTCTTTTACAGATTTGAAAAAGTTCTCTTTTCCGCGGTCAGATCTCCCTTTGGTGGATACAATGGTTAGATCTTTTTCCAGAAAAAATTCAGAAATCTCCACCGCAGCTGTAAGGAGTCCACCGGGATTATATCTGAGGTCAATTATCAGTTTATCAATTTTTTTATTATTAAACTCAGCAAGAGCTTTTTTAACATCCTGAGTTGTGTCATTACCGAAAGTTTTTATCCGCAGATAACCTGTACCGCTCTCTTTGATTACTGTAAATTCTGTACTCTCTATTTTTACGGGAGCTCTTTCAATATTGTAGCTTATCTCTTCGGTGAAACCTTCCCGCCTGATTGTTATATTAACTTTTGTGCCTGGGAGACCCTTTATATTTTTTATTATTTCATCAAGATTTTTATCTTTTATAATCTCATTGTTTACTCTTGTAATTACATCACCGCTTTCAATTCCCGCTTTTATTGCCGGTGAATTTTCAATAGGGCTTACGATTACAATTTCTCCGTCTTTTACAGCTATCTCAACACCTATACCTACAAATTTACCCGATGTCATCTCCTGCAGTTCGGCAGTTGAATCCTCATTAAGAAATCTGGTGAAAGGATCACCAAGAGAATCTATCATCCCTTTAATCGCGCCGTAGAATAATTTTTTATTGTCGGGCTGATCAACATATTCACTTGTTATTATCTGAAAAGTCTGATGAAAAAATTCCAGGTATTTGTGAGCAGGTTCCCCTGCCTGAGCGACAAAAGAAAAATTAATACCAAGGAAAAGTCCAGTGGCGAAGGCTAGTATAATAAGATGATTTTTTCTTTCTGAAAATCTTTTAAACATGTTTAACTCCGGTTATGGAAATGGATAAAATCATAGATATGTGGAATAAAAATAGAATCTGTTACGGAGAGTGTCAATAATTAAGTTGAAATATCAAAATTTATTATAAGAGTTTTACCATATCCCTGCCCTTGGGTTACAGCGGCTGAATAGACATCGTAGTCCCGACCCTCATAGGTGATTTTTTCACATTTATTATATGATTCATTGTAAAAGATTGAAAATGGTACTTCAAGCATTTCATCGATCTCGTCTCTGCATACAATATATTCATGTGCTCTGTTAATTGCTCCGGCATAAACATATACATGATATCCCATTACTGAAATGTATTCATCGAATTCACCGAGAATTTCAATCTCCTCCGGGGGGATTCCAACCTCTTCCATCGTTTCGCGGAGTGCAGTTTCAAGAAAATCCTTATCTGTGGAATCATGGCCTCCGCCGGGGAATGATACCTGCCCTTTATGAGTTGATACTTTATCAGTGCGGAGTGTCATGACAACATGAGGATGACCCTCCTTCTCCATGAAAAGAATAAGTACAGCCGATTTTTTATATTCAGGAAAATTGATTGATCTTTTCTCTCTGGCGCTAAGTTTTTCGGAAATAAATTTTTTAAAACTGCCGAAATCATTCTCCTCGGTGAACTGCATGTTCATAAATATCCTCTCCATACATATCGATTGCAACAACTACTGGGAAATTCTCTACAAAAAGTTCATGAACGGCTTCTGAAGCAAGATCATCAAAGGCAATTATTTTTGAGGATTTAATTCTTTTGCTGAGGTAAGCTCCGGCGCCGCCGAAGGAACTGAAGTAAACAGCTCTGTATTTTTTTGTAAGTTCTTTTGTAAGATTATCTCTTCTCCCTTTACCTATCATGGCTTTAATTCCCAGCTCAAACATTATAGGGGAAAAATGATCCATCCGTGATGATGTTGTGGGTCCTGCGGCGCCGATGATTTCACCGGGCTTTGCCGGAGTGGGGCCTACGTAGTATATAATTTCATTCTTCAGATCAAAGGGGAGTTTTTCTCCTGCTGACAGCATCTGCGCTATTCTTTCATGCGCTTTGTCTCTTGCGGTCAGAAGTTTTCCAGTTATGAAGCATAGATCTCCGCAATGTAAATTTTCGATAATATCATCAGTAAGAGGTGTATTGATTGTTTTCCGTTCCATCAGATTACAGTTCTCCCTTTGCGGAGAGAGTGGCAGTTGAGGTTGAGCGCAACGGGAAGTGATGCTATATGAGCCGGAGCGGTTTTGATGTGTACGACCGCTGCACTGTTTGTTCCGCCGAAGCCCATGGGGCCCACACCTGTTTTATTTACTCTCTCCAGAATTTTTATTTCGAGATCGCGGTAGTATGGATCGGGATGATGTTCCGATGGATTTTTAAGAAGCGCCTTCTTTGCGTTAAGCATTGCCGTATCAGCAGTGCCGCCTATACCAACTCCGAGAAATAGAGGGGGGCACGGATTGGGTCCGGCTGCAATGACTGTATCTTCAATGAAGTCGATAATTTTTTCAACGGATTCTGTGGGACGGAACATACGAAGTGCGCTCATATTTTCTGATCCGCCCCCTTTAAGCATTAAATCAATGGTCAGGCCATTGCCCGGAACTATATCAGTGTGAATAAATGCCGGTGTATTGGTTCCGGTGTTTACTCTCCGGAGAGGATCAGCAACTATAGATTTTCTGAGATAGAAGTTTCTGTAGGCATCAGCTACGGCGGAGTTTACCGCATCGTAGAGATAATCACCTGTTATTTCAAGTTCCTGGCCTATCTCCAGAAATAGAATTGCAGAGCCGCAGTCCTGGCACAGGGGTATGTTCTCTTTTTCAGCTATATCAATGTTTTCAATGAGAATGTTAAGGGTTTCAGACGCAAGGGGGAGAGTTTCGTTCTCCCTCATATCTGCAAAAATGTCTTTAACTTCGGGGGGTGTGATGAAGCTTGCACTCCGGATAAGTTCCTCAATGGCTGTTTTGATCTGATCTGTGTGGATGGTTCTTTTCATAGTTTTAGTTCAGTACTTATGGATTTTTTTAAAAGAGATTATTTGTGAGTCTGAATGTCAAGGAATATAATGCAAAAGTCATTGTCGAACGTATTAATCAGAAATAATGGAAAAGATTAGAGCATATTTAATAAAAGACATTGACTATTATCAGAAACTGATTATCTTGCATAAAATTCCGTTTTGTATCCGTTAAATTAACTGCACTCAAGACTTAATAATATTAATGTTAGAGGAAAATTATGATTTTAAAAGCAAGGGCTATGTTCATCGCAATTATATTGAATATTCTTTTACTCTCTTCTCAGAATGTGTATGCCTCTTCTTCTGAAAATGTTTATAATGAAGCAATAAAAATTAAAAATACTGATCCGGTTCAGGCTCTTTCTCTTTTTAAAAAAGCAATAGATATTGATAAAAAATCGGCTGCAGCTTATTATGAAGCTGCGATCATCTTAAGGGTTTATTACTATAATGAAGGTGAGGCTGATGAATTTCTGAATAAATGCCTTGGTCTGATTAAAGAAGATGACCCTTTATACGCGAAAGTTCTTCTGCAGAAAGGGCATGTATATATTGCAAAATCCGACATTAAACGCGCGGTCGAGTATTATGAAAAGATCAGAATTCATCTTGAGAAGATGAAGCAGGAGAAGACTGAAGATTATGCTTTGATTCTTCAGTCTTATGGAGACCTTTATTATCATCGGAGTAATTACAGGAAATCTCTTGAGTATTATCTTGCCAGCGATAAAGTATTTAATACTATAAAAGATGTCAACAGTGAAAGATATGCCCGTCTGATGATTGATCTTGGTGATATTTATCTTGCTATGGATAAAGCGAAAAAAGCAGGTGAGTATTATAAAAAAAGCGAAAAAATTATTAGAGCCAACGGACTTACTACTTCAGTAACTTACACCGATCTTATGGAATCCTATGGAGGTCTATATTTATATCTGTATAATTATCCGGAAGCCCTTATCTGTTTTAATAAGGTAGCATCTGGAATGAATGAGATGAAGCTGCAGAATCTGCCTGTATTTACAGAAACTAACAGGTCATTTATAAGGTATTATAAAAATATTGGAGATTATAAGAAGGCTATTGAGGAGTGCAGCAAGGCTCTTGAAATTATGGGGGATCTGGGATTTAAGAACAATCTGGTTACTGCAGCAATTATGATGGACTTAAGCGACATTTACAGTCTGCAGGAGAAATATACTGAAGCTTCAGGTTTTCTGGTATCAGCACAAAAAATCATCAAAGGAACTGACTCTGCAGAATCGAGATTATATGTTTATAATCTACAGGATTTTGCAGTACTTTATTTGAGGCAGAAGGATTATAATAAGGCGCTATCTTCGTTTCAGGAAGCAGCCGCATTGGAAGAGTCACAGGAGAATACCGACTCAGAAAACTATGCGGCAATTCTGGCAGGCATTGGCCAGACTTATGAATCGATGAATGATCAGGCTAATGCAATGCTGCATTTTAAAAAAGCTCTTGATATTCTAAATACAAAGGGAACCGGACCGGATTCATATCAGTATCCGAATGTTATCGGCAGGAGTGCAAGTCTTCTGGTGAAAAAAGGTGATTCAGCCGCGGCGATGAAATCGTGCAATGATGCTTTGAAATTGTATGAAAAGCGTAAAGATACTGAATCACATAATTATATAAGAATGCTCCATGAGTCAGGGATTATCTCAGCGGAATCAAAAAATTTTAAAATGGCATTTGATTTTTTTGATAAAGAGAGCGCCCGGTACGAAAAGGGGGGAATGACTGATAATCAGGATTACTTTGAAGCAATCAATTCATCAGCACTTTCATTAAGGGATATGGGGAATGCTGTTAAGTATATCGCCTATTATAAAAAAGGGAGAGAAGTGTTCCTGAAGTTAACAAACAAAGATTTTATCCGGTATTCATTTTTTCTTTCAGATATGGCTGAAGTTTTGGCAAGAAATGGTAAGACTGATGATGCAATCAAATGTCTTGATGAAGCTGATGATGTGATGAAGAATGCCGGACATGAGAACAGAATTGAATATGCCTATCTGTTGTATAAATACGGTACAATTAATCATTATGCAAAAGAAGATTACGATGCTGCTCTTGTGTATTATTCAAAATGCAATGATATGTATGTAAAGCTTGGTAAAACGGATAATTTTGATCATGTGCTGGTTAAATTTCAGATAGGCAATGTCTTCAGGTATAAAAAAAATAACAGGGATTTGGCGTTAAGATTTTATATCGAGAGTGAAAAGGTGTTTAATACACTGAAAGAAAAAGATAACGCTTTCTATGCTGAATTATGTTCCATTATTGGAATTTCCTTTTATGAAAAAGGTTTAAATGATTATGCGCTGAATTATTACAGTAAATCTAAAAATGGATATGAGCTTTCCGGAGGAAAGGATACTGCTGATTATGCCGGACTGCTTATGAATATAGGGATAGTGCTGTCTGATCTTAAGTACTACAAAGACGGATTAAAATATATGCTCGACAGCCGACAGATTTACGATAAACTGAAGCTCCAGAAGACATATGAATATGCAAATCTTGTATCTAATTCCGCACAGTTATATGCATTGCTTGGAGAAAGAGAGGATGCCGGAAAATTATACAGGTTTTCTGCGGAACTTTTTAAATCACTTGGGGAGACTCAGGTGTATCAGAATCTGGACAGACGTGCAAAAGATTTTGGTTTCTGAAAGTTAAAATATTTTTCGAGGGTGATACTGAAATGTTCCGGTTAAAATTTAAATTTATTGCGGTTCTGATTCTTATTGCAGCTGTTAATGTTTATGCAGCAGAGAATGATCTGATTAATGCTGTGGAGGCAGCTGACATTTCTGTTGTTTCTCAATTACTTAAAAACGGAACTGATGTAAATTATATTGACGATAAGGGGAGAACCGCCCTTATGGTTGCCGCGGAAAAAGGATCTATTCACGTTGCTGAATTGCTTATAAAAAAAGGTGCGGATGTGAATCTTAAAAATCCAAAATCAGCGATTAATCCGCTTTTTCTTGCAGCTCTTTTCGGACATTCGGATTTAGTAACCCTTCTTCTTTCTAATGGAGCTGAAATAAATTCCAGAACCGGTAACGGCAGTACTCCTCTGTTTGCTGCATCCTATTCAGGTTATTCAGAAATAATAAATATTCTCCTGTCCAATGGAGCGGAGATTAATGCAGTTGATACTGAGACCGGTTATACCGCCCTGATGAGAGCGGCTGAAAGGGGTAATTCCGCTGCAGTTGAAACTCTGATAAAGAGAGGTTCAAATATTAATGTATCTGACAGGAAAGGTTTAACTCCTCTTATGTTTGCAGTAAAAAATGATAAACCGGATGTTGTAAATCTCCTCCTCAAGGAGGGAGCAGATATATATGCTCCTGATAAAGAGGGATATACAGCTTTGATTTATGCATCGGGCCTGGGGATGACCGGTATAGGGCTTATGCTTATAAACGCCGGTGCTGATATAAATGCATCTGCAGGCGAGATTGCCAATACTCCGTTGATGTTTGCCTCTGAAAACGGGCATACAGGGATGGTTATGGTGCTTCTTGACAGAAAGGCGGATAAAGAGAAGAGAAATAACAGAGGGGAGACTTCTCTGATAATTGCCGCGATACACGGAAGGAAGGGTGTTGTTAATGCGCTTATTAATGACGGCGCGGATGTTGAGGCCGCAGACAATGAAAATTATAATGCAATAATTTCTGCATGTGAAAAGGGGTATACCGAAATAGTTAAAAGTCTTATCTCTGCCGGGGCAAATGTAAACTGTAAGGATAATCGAAACAGCATGACACCGCTTATGTATGCCTCGCGTTTTGGTCATGCTGAAATAGCGGAGATGATTATGACCGCCGGTGGAGAGATTGAGACCGGAGATAGTTTCGGACAGACTTCTCTTATGCATGCTGCATTGAATGGACAGGCCAGAATTGTAAAACTTCTACTGGGAAGAGGTGCCCTTCATAAAGCAAGGAATAATGCAGGGGAAACCGCTCTTATGCTCACTGTTAAGAACGGTTATATTGAAACTCTGAAACTCCTGATAGAAGCAGGTGCTGATATAAATGTTAAACAGGAGAATGGCTGGACACCGCTTATGTATGCTGATCAGAAAAAGAATAATGTTATGATAGAGCTCCTTAAGAAGAATGGTGCAAAAAAATAGTATATGACTTTTAATGACCGATAATTTTTTACTGATATTTTTATTTAATCCTTTCGGTAAATAAATCTTTTCTGCTGAGAATATCCTGTTTTAGTTCATCTTTAACTCTGCTGTAGACTTTTCCTGTAATATTAAAACTGATAATTTCTTTTCTCAGCATATGATAATGCTCGCTGTCTTTCAACTCTTTAGTAATTATGATTTCCTTAAAATTACTGAAATCATCCAGATACCGGAGTTTTACCGTAATACTTACCTCACTTTTTGTTTTATAAAAAGGGAGAATAATCCAGCCGACAAGTGTTACACATCCAATACATCCGAATGCGCTCACATCTTTGTTTTCTCTGATATTTGCTGATACTTCAATTATTTCAGTGCTTCTGGGAAAATTTAATGCTGTAAAGAATTTTACCAGATCCCTTTCGTAATAGGCAGAATTAAAAAGTCCCTGACTTTTTCTATTTGAAATTACAACAGCGTTGTTGGGATAAATACTCCGGTTTTCCCAGAGAAGCCTGTTTGCTGTAATTTCGGCAAAGTTAAATGGATTTGCTGAAACCGGTATATTCCAGTTCACCTGATTTAAAACGGATTGGTTTTTTATATCTACAAGGTAGACATTTATAAAAAGTTTGTGATTGAATAAACCGGCATCGCCATATATTAATTTTGAAACTCCCAGGTATTGTCCTATGGGTATTGTATCCATAGGAGTTGTTATTTTTTTCTTATCCAGTTCAGCTTCGACTATCATGCGCTGTGTATCATCATGTGAAAGAAGTTCATAATCTTTAATTTGCGACACTTTGTTTCTGAAAGTCTCATAGAGAGCTTTATAATCCCGGTCACTCATTCCTGTTGCATTAGGAAATGGAATTATAGCGATCTTTTCAGCTGCATATAATACCGTTGAGGATACTAAAAGTATCATAATTAGGAATAAGTATTTCTTCATGAGGAGACACCCCTGAGTAATAGTGTGCTGATTTAATGTTTATGATAAATACACGAGGTATCATCCGGATAGATTTTTATGTGCATAGAAAAAAAATACAAGAGATTTTTAATGTTTATGTACATGACTGATTTTTTTTATTCAACAATAGCCCTGAGACACTCCTCCTTTTCATCGGTCTTATGGTAGTCCGGATTATACTCTCTGCAGAGTTTCCCTATATATACTATGGCTTTTCTGATCTTGTCATTCCAGTGTCCGGCATTTAATCTTAAACAGTTATTATAGCGCTGCTTCATTGAAAAGAGGCATCCCGGCGCAATCAGTATATTTTTTTTCAGCGCCTGATGGTAGATATCCAGCGAATCAATCCCCTCCGGAAGAGAAATCCATAGAAGTGAACCCCCTCCAGGATCTGTAACTTTAGTCCCTTCGGGGAAATGTTCAAGAATGAATCCTCTCACTTCTGCTACCTGCTGTTTTAAAGCTTCACGGAGTTTACGCATATGTCTTTCGTAGCCCCCCTCTTTGAGGAATCGTGCAGCTGCAATCTGGTTTATTGAACCGGAAGATATATTAAGCAGAGTTTTAAGTCTGCATATTTCGTCAAAATATTTTTCACCTGGAGCTATCCATCCTATCCGTAACCCGGGAGAGACAGTTTTGGTTATGGATGAACAGTGAATTACATTCGAGGTTCTGTCAAAGGATTTGCATGCCGATGGTCTTGTGTCAAAATAGAGATCACCGTATATATCATCTTCAATCAGAGTTACATTGTATTTTTCAAGCAATGCAACCATTTCCATCTTTTTTGTGTCGGGCATTGCAAAACCTAAAGGATTATTAAAATTGGATATGGTAAACATGGCTTTTACCGGGTGATTATCCAGAACAAATTTAAGGGTGTCCAGATTTATCCCCTCTTTTTCTGATGCGTTTATTTCAATAAGTTTAAGGTTAAGCCGCTGGATGAGAAGTATTGAACTGAAATAGATCGGGCTTTCATAGATGACAGTGTCTCCGGGTTTGCATACTGTCATCAGTGCAAGAAATATCGCCTCATGACATCCGTTGGTTATTATTATCTCATCCGGATTAAGATCCATCCCCCCGGACAGACTTAGACGCGACACCTGGTTCCGGAGTTCCGGATAACCCGGGGACATTATATAACTGAATGAATCATGATTGTGATAACGGAGAGCCTCGTGCATATATTTCCCGAGTTTATCCGTTGGCCAGAAATCGGGGTTGATGTTCGATAATCCGAGGTTGAGTTCAGGGCTGTATTTCCCTGAGTTCTGGAAAGCTCCGTAAATCTGACATAGTCCGACCTGCTGCGGATCCATGAGTGACGGATCTGAAACTGATGGATCATGATGTTTTATATTTTTCATAACATAAAAGCCTGATTGAGGGACAGCTTCTATATAGTTCTGCTTTTCCAGTGTCCAGTATGCTTCTTTAATTGTATTTATGCTTACGCCAAGTTCACCGCTCAGCTGACGCATAGACGGGAGCCGGTCCCCCTCTTTCAGTATTCCGTTCTGGATTAGCGTTAAAATTTTATCAGCAACCTGTTCATATCGTGTGGCCTTCATCAGTATAACCTCGTTTGTAAAAGGTTTATATTATCATAAAAATTAATACAGATACAGTTTCAATAAAATTGAGGGGTACAGTAGTATAAATTCTCCACCTGTATTCAGAATTAAACATACAACTGATGCTGTAAAATAAAACTATTTTATTCTACATTATTGAAAAAAGGTAGCAGTTTATTTTTGGAGGCACAGCGCTTCGCGCTGCGCCTGAAATGAGGGATTACGGGGGCAGCACCTCCGTAATCCTCCACTCCCAGCGCATGCGGAGCATACACACCCCCGAAAATAATTCACTACCTTGAAAAAAATGCATGGAGATATATTTATGAATTTGCTGAAAAATGTAGAGACAGACTTGATCATTGAGAAAGATCGAAAAGAATCATTTCAAAGAGGTAAGTTCAATGTAAGATGCGTACGGGGCATTCTATGGTTAACATGGCCGGGGAGTGGAGATATTATTTTGAAGTCTGGCGATCAAATAACATTTCGAAACGAAGGGATTCTTTGCATAACAGCAATGACCGGAGCACTTGTGAATATTCATATGAGCATGCTTATGCCGGGAATAAAAGAGATCCCCGGATTACTTTTTGGCAAAAGTCTTAAAACAGTTTTTTCGTTTATGAAAAATGAAGATACTAAATCAGTTTTCGGGGATTCAGTTCATTCAATAACCAGATGAGCTCATCTTCAATGTATTCGGCCACTATTTTCTTTCCGGCTTTATGACAGAAATCAGCAATACTCTCAATCATACTAAGTGCATGAATGTCTGATTGGACTGACTTCATCAGCTGACCGTCTATTTTGACGATATTTATTGGAAGGTTCAGGAGTGTGGAAAAATTGGAATACCCTGAACCGAAATCGTCAATAGCTACAAGACACCCGAGTTCCTGTATGGCCTGTATAAATCTTCTGGAAAGATTAATTTCGATCAGCTCCTCGCTTTCAAGTATCTCAATGATCAGATTCCCCTTTTTGTCTCTTATGAGTTCACATATCCTGATAACCTCTTCCATAAAACCGGGATGAATAATATCGCCAAGGGTTATATTAATTGAAACGTCATTACCGGTGTTTAATATAAACTCGCAGGCGCTTTTTAAAACAAATCTTGTAAGCTGGTTGTAGAGTCCGGTGTTTTTTGCAATGGGGAGATAATTATACACCGATTCGTAACTCCCGTCCCTTTTTCTGACACGGAGCAGAGCTTCGTACCAGGCTATATCACCGCTCGCTGTATTTACGACCGGCTGATAGACAGTTTTCAAACAGTTATTTCTTATGTTATCAAGCAGCATGGCGTAAAGTTCCGATGATCTTCTTACATGTATACGGTCATCGAAAAGTTCATTATATATATAAATATTGAGGAGCAGTTTATCGGCCATGTTAAGAGCAATGTCCGCCCTGGAGAGAGCATCTGCTGTTCCTTCCGCCTGAATTCTGGCTGCTCCTATTCTGTAAGCCGGACAGAATTCCTGGTCTCTTTCTATAAGCTTTATTGACTGCAGCTCGAACCACAATACATTGAGTAAATCATCAATATTCTGCCTGGTAAGCAGAGAGGAATCTTCATTGATCAGAATTCCGAACTCATGACCCAGAAGTTTAAAACAGCTGAAGCCGTCGCGCTGTGCTATTTCATCTAGAGTCTTTGCTACAAAGAGGAGAATTTTCTCGGCAATCTCATAACCGAATAGGGATGAAAGTGTGCTGAAATTCTGAATTCTGACTATTGCAATAATGAATCCTTTATTCTGAGGGAAACTTTTAATCATTGTATCCTTATTCGGAAGGCCGGTAGCAGAGTCGAATATCAGTATTGTAAAAAGATTATGCAGATGTTTTTCATACTGCAGATGACCTGAGTAAATCAGTACAAAAACTATTACTATGGATAAAGAGATCATTAATAAATGGTAATCTGCAAAAATGAGATTTGATTCAGGTAATATGTAAAGAGATGAAAGTGTAAGAGAAAGAGCTACGGTACCAAAAAAAAACAGGGTCCAGATAGCCCCTCTTACAAGACCGGTCAGATTGAAAACAAAAGGGGTAAAAGCTATCATTATAAAAATACTTACCTGCCTCCCCTGCGGGAGATATGCTGCCAGGAAAAATCCTGCGAATGCAGTTAAAATTGTTAATGTTATTATTTTATCCGATGATCCAATGCATAATATATAGAAAAAAACAATCCCTAGAATTAATAGCGGAATAGTATAGTTAATTATATATCTATTTTCACCGGATAATAAATCGATTACAAGAAATACTGCAGGAAAAAGTATAGTAGAAAAATATGCAACCAGAAGCTGCCGGCGTTTATTGCTGGTGATGTCGGAGGCGAGTTTATTGTACCACACTGTTTTTTTATAATTATATTCCTTAGGCAGAATCTGTGAAATTTTTTTATTAAGCATTAGTAATTCCTTTTTACGTTTTTAGACATTTGATATTGTAGTGGTAAATTTGATGGTTTCAGTCAAATAAAAATTGAATACTCATATTAAACTATTGAATTTATTTGTTTAAAAAGTTTATTTTGGATAGATGAACCTGGTGTTTTGTAGTGTCGCTTTCGAAGAAAACAACAGGAAGCTGTAATTTCTTTCTCCAGCTCAGCTGAATTTAACCACTAGTAAATATTAAGTCTGAATAAAAGCCGATTTATATTATACTTTATTCCAGTATTTGATTATTATTTAATCCTGGATATATTTTTTAGTGTAAAAAAATTATATATCCCAGCCGCCTTTGGCGGCGGTGATAATAAAGCTTTTTTATTTTAAAAAAGTTAAGGAATTAATAGTAGTATTTGATTATTATTTGCATCATTAAGAGATTGTAAGAAGGAAACTGATATGCTGAAAATTAATTTTGAAGAACATGAAAATGGTGTGATCGTTATTATGGATGGTGAATTATCATTTAGTTTTATTAAAGAGTTTGAGAAAATATTTAATAAATATTATACATCAAAATATGGAGTAGTTGCACTTGATCTGAAAAATGTTCCTTATCTTGATTCATTTGGTATAAGCAGGATTGTTAAAGTATCCAGAGAATTTAAAAGCAGATCGATTGATTTTATATTGATTAATGTTAATGAAAATATTCATCAGATACTTCGAATGGCTACCTTTGACAAAATTTTGAATATCATGAGTAGAGATTTTCTTGTAGACCGGTATTTTCCCGGGGAGGATTCTTTAAAGAACACTTACTCTGAAATTATCAAAGCCGAAGTGGAACTTTGCAGTCAGGAGAAAAAAGAAGCAGCAGATCATGTTGAATTAATAGATATCAACGGGACGACGCTGGTCTTTCTCGATTAGTAATTTATTTTTGGAGACACAGCTCCCCTGTAATCCCCCATTTCAGCGTATGCGAAGCATACGCATCACCGGAAATAATTTTTTACCATAATGCATGGTGTGCTGAAGAGCTTATAGTGCTTGACATTCTTTCTAATATATATAGTTATTCTTGTGATTCATATTTGCCCGACGTGATAAGATAAGTGGTAAGAATAAGAATAACTATGATAAATAAAAATTTTAAAATGATAATTACTTTATTAAGAAGGAAAACACCGCCGTATCTGATAATTTGTGTCTGTTGCGTACTTCTTTCTTCATGCAGTACAATAAATATATCCCCCGATGTAAACGCCCTTGAACAGATTAAAGCCGAGAAACATGTGATGAAGCAGAATATGACTCTGGCACTGAGAGAGAACAGTATCCTCAAAGAGGAGAATATTCAGTATAAAAGTGAAACCGGAAGACTTAAGGCAAGGATTAAACTCCTTGAATCTGAAATTCAGTCTTTAAATAAAAAACATGAACAGGATATTGCGCTCCTTGATGAAAAATATGAGAATCTGAATAAACAGAAGCAGATTCTAAGCCAGGAGAGTTCGACTAAAATCAGGGAGCTTTCTGATATTAACAAAGAGATTGAAGAGCGGATGACAAAAGAGATAACCCGACTCAGTGAAAATATAAGAAATCAGGAAGAGAAATTCAATAATGAGAGGGCGGCGGCTGAAACAGCATTTTCTGCGAAAGAGCAGGAGTATCAGAAGCAGATTGCACAATTTAAAAAAGATATACTCTCAGGTGTGATGGAGATTGAGTCTTTTAAATCAAAATTGAGTGAATCTGAAGCAGATTTAAAATCAGCAAAAGCCGCGCTGATTAAACAGCAGGAGCTTAATCGGGAATTGAAAAATAAAATCGACTCCATAACCGGATCTGCAGGAGGGAAGCAGGAGGACTCCCGTAAAAAAGATACAGGGACTCCATGATGATTTTTAAAATTTCCGGTAACATTCTGACTTTTATTTTTTTTCAGCGTCTGATAATAATATCAGCAATAATAATTCTTCACAATTCATCTGCATATCTTTATGCAGAGACAAAACTTACTCTTCTTCTTACGTCAAATCTCCAGGGCCGTTTCTCAGATGAGACTCTGAGTCAGGATAAATCCGATCCGATGCTTCTTCTTGCTCAGTCTTTAATTAAGGAGAAAGACAGCGGTGGTTTTGATGTATTCCTCGATCTTGGTAATGCATTCTATCCGGGTGCACTTTCAAGATACAGCTATGGTTCAGTGATGATGGATTTTTTTACTTATTTTGACTGCGGAGCTACTCTTGTTTCATCGCGTGATATTAGTATAGGCCTGTCCAACCTGAAGTTTCTCTCGGACGGAAAAAAAACAAAGCTGCTCTCTGCTAATATTACCAGGGATAATCAGCCGGTGTTTACCCCATATATCATTTTAAATCATTCAAAGAAAAAAATCGGGATTATCGGAGTCTCTTCGGCAGATGGTCTTTTTGATATAGCCGATAAAAAAGTACTTAATATATCATTCAGGGAATACCGTGAATCTATAAAAGAGAGAGCCGAAGAGTTGAAGGGGGAGGGCTGCGATAATATTATTCTTTTATCGGGACTTTCATATAGAAACAACATTGAACTTATGCAGAGTATTCCTGACGTAAATCTTATTATAAGTGGCGGGGACTCAACCGGCAGTTTTTTTTCGGTCCCTGCTTCGCGTGTGGATCTTCAATGGGGCAGATCCGTTATTGCGCTGCTGCAGAATGACGGTTACTACAGACTGGAGCTTGAACTCGGTGAAGGTATTGAAGTAAAGTCAATGAATTTCAATAAACCTGCTGAGTATAAAACTTCTGATCAGTCATACCTGGAGTTTAGAAACAGACTTACTCTCTGGAAAGAAAAATTTAAAGAAGAGAGCAGCCGTATCATAACAGACAATATTCCCGATACAACTGTAACAGATCAAACAGCTGCTGATATGCTGAGACACAGGTATAGAACAGAAATAGGGATTATTGAAAAGAATTCCATACAGCCGCAGGTTTTATCCGGTATGCTTTACTATTCCACAATAATGACACTGGTAAATAATGATTATCCTGTTTTTACATACAGACTGAGCGGGGCAGATCTGAAAAAAATTGAAGCTGACAATAGCGAACTTGTCATTACAGGTCTGAAGAACAGTAGAGTGCAGAATTACAATATATCTGATACACGGACATATAGTGTAAGCTCAACACAGTACGCTTATGACAGAATCACGCGGATACTCCGAAAGCATATAGAGTACAGCAACACCTGGATGACGCTTCAGGATGAAATTGAAGATGACCTGAAAACAGAGAAGAGTCTGATCTCTGCTGATTTCACTTATCTTGATGAAAGATTCCGGATGCTTATAGACATATCCTTATCAAATTTTTACGACAGGTCAGTGGTAGAGAGGGGTGATAGTATAGCCACACCTCCGGGTAAACCTGCAAAGACCTACCGCAGATGGGGGATGGAGGACACTGTCAATATTACATTATACAATATTAATCATAATCTTATTCTGACACCATATATATACTATATAAAACAGGATGAGCTGTATCTGCAGAACCTGTTCAGAGGAACGCTGCTTTATAGCTATAATTTGAATGAATATTTAAAGCCTTATCATAAATCGCAGTTTGATACAGTTCTTGTTGAAGTAGATGGACGACCGGTGCTGATAAGAGAGACTGCGGGATTCTCTCTGACAACTGAGATGGTAACAGGGAAACTTGGTGTTGGTTTTGAACAGCAGATACATGACCCGAAGAATCCGAAGCTTTACGGTGTAGAGACTTTATTGACCGCTATTATTCCATTTAATGAAGAGTTCAGCTATTCACTTAAATTCGACTCATTCATTTCGTTTAAAAACAGAAGTTCAGAAGAACTGAAAGCCCGTACGGAAGTAACTAACTCGTTCTCTTATAAAGTTAATAGTTTCCTTGGGGTATCATTGAAGTATAAATGGTTTTATCTTTACACCGGTGACATTGAGGAGTATTACAGGTATTCGCAGACTCTTGTTTCAATCGATTTAAAAACAGATTTTAAATTAAAATGACTTGTTATTGCCTCAGGTTTATTAATTTTATATATTTAATTTATGATAAATGAAAAACTGAACCGGAAGCTTGAAGAGAGCGAGTCAAGATACAGGGCTATTGTTGATGATCAGACAGATCTCATATGCAGATTTACACCTGACTATAAGCTTACATTTGTGAATAAATCATATTGCAGCTTTTTTAATGCCGGGTACGATGAACTTATCGGCGTTAACTGGCTGAGTTTTCTTCCTGAAGAGGAGAAGGATGTGGTTCTTCAGCGTATTAGTACTCTTTCCAGAAATAATCCGAACATAACATATGAGCATAGCGTAAAACTGTCTGATGGTTCAACAGCCTGGCATCAGTGGACCGATAGAGCGTTTTATGACGATGATGGAAATCTATATGAGTATCAGTCAATTGGAAGGGATATAACAGACTGGAAAAGAGATAATGACATAGCTTTAAAACAGAGAGATCTTGTTGCTGATCTTGGAAAAATTAATAGCTTTCAGGAATCTCTTAAACTGATTCTTGATACAGCTCTGGAGATTGAAGAGATAGATGGTGCAGGGATTTATTTTTTCGAAAACGAAACATCTATGCTGAAGCTCATTGCTCATGCCGGTCTGTCTGATGATTTTATAAGCGGAGTTAACCAGTATGATTCCGATTCTCCTCAATCTGTTCAGATAAAAAAAGGTGTCCCAGTATTTTTATCTGAAAAAGAGATGAATGTATACAGTTCAGTACTTAATACAGGTGATTTGAAAACTCTTGCTGTAATTCCACTAATTGATGACGGCAAAGCTGTGGGAGCTCTTAATATTGCTTCAAAAACAGTACCAGAATTTTCTCCGAGAATAAAGCAATTTGCATTCACTACCGCTTTGTATATCGGCGGTATTCTTTCCCGCATTAAGGCAGATGAACTTATATTGACCAGTCAGAAAAATTTAATGGATCTGTTTTCGAAACTGGAAGATCTGATATTTATTTTAGATGACGATGGAAGCATTATTGATGTCAATGAAAGCACTCTCAGGAAATTAAAATACAACAAAGCTGATATTCTTAAAAAAAATCTTATAGATCTTCACCCTCCCGATGAGGGGGAGAAAGTTGCATGTGTTGTTTCAGAAATGCTGAGCGGTGAAAAATTAAACTGCTCTATTCCGCTGATTACTGCAGAAGGGGAGCTTATGCCTGTTGAAACCAGAGTCAGCACCGGAACGTGGAACGGCAGAAAAGTTCTTTTCGGGATATCCCGTGATCTTACCGAAAGATTTTCCTATGAGACAGAGTTGAAAGAGACAGGCAATCGGCTTGATCTTGCTATCAGGGGGATGAATGTAGGATTCTGGGACTGGAAAGTTCAGACGGGTGAGCTTGTATTGAATGAAAGATGGGCTGAAATTATAGGATACACTCTCAAGGAAATTTCTCCTGTTAACATAGAAACATGGGTAAGGTTTGTTCATCCGGATGATCTTGTTCTGTCTAATAGAGAACTTGAACGACATTTTTCCGGAGAAACTGATTTTTACGATGCTGAAGTCCGGATGAAGCATAAAAGCGGTAATTGGGTATGGGTGCATGACAGAGGGAGGGTCTTTGAGAGGGATAATGATGGCCGGCCGCTGCGGGTATCCGGAACACATGCGGACATTACTGACAGGAAAGAAGCCGAGTCGCGCCTGCTCAACGCGAAGGAGATGGCGGAGTCAGCAAATCTGGCGAAGAGCACATTTCTTGCCAATATGAGTCATGATCTCCGGACTCCGATGAATGCGATTATTGGAATATCCGGAGTTCTTGTTAAAAAATATGATAATACTAATCCGCGTTTTAAAGAGGGTCTTCAGCTGATTCATGAAAGCGGAGAACGTTTGATGAATCTGATAAATGATCTTCTGGATCTTTCAAGAATAGAAGCTCAGAAGATGGAGGTGTCAAATTCCTGGTTTTCATTGAAAGATTTTATCTCAGGAATCTATACTACCATGTCGGTGCTTATCGGTAAAAAAAATGTATCATTCAATTTTGAGTCTTCCGATATGGATAAATTTCTTTTTTACGATAAAGATAAATTGTATAGAGTATTGATGAACCTTCTGGGTAATGCGGCAAAATTTACCAGAGAGGGCTCTATTATTCTAAAAATAAAAATTGATAGTGACAGATCGGTATTTGAAGTTGTCGATACAGGCATTGGTATAACAGAGAGTCAGATTCAGAATATATTTGAACCGTTTTATCAGGGTGACAATACCATGACAAGGGAATTTACCGGTTCAGGTCTTGGCCTCTCTCTTTGTAAAAGCATGGCCGAGCTGATGAATGGTATTATAGAAATTGAGAGTGAATCGGGGAAGGGTACAATTGCCCGTCTTATTCTTCCCGGTGTAAGATCCGGCGGCAGGTGCAGTGATCTTCCCGCTGCTGATATTGACAAAGGTCCAGATTTAAGTGTTGAAAACGGATTCAGCAGCAAAAGAATTCTTATTGCTGATGACGAATACATAAGCAGAGAGACACTCAGGCATATGCTTGAAGATACTTTTGAATTATCATTTGCGGAAAATGGTTTCAAAACTATTGATCTTTTCAGCTCCGGAGCTTATGATGTGGTTCTTCTTGACATAATGATGCCTGGGATGGACGGATACAAGGTGCTTAAAGAATTGAATAGAATTGATATTAAAATCCCTGTAATAGCGGTTACGGCTCGTGCTATGCCGGAAGACAAAAAGAAGATGCTGGAATATGGATTCGCATCAATCATAACTAAACCGGTAAACAGAGATGATCTTATTGACATGATTCAAAGGTTTATATTATAATAATAGTTGTACCTGAATAAAATTTTTAGAATAAAAAACAGGAATTATATGTATCTACTCATAAACTGGCGGAGATAAATACCACCAGGTTATGAGTAGATATAATTATATATCCCCGCCGCCTTCGGCGGCGGGGATAATAGACTTTTTTAATTCAGGAAAGTTAAGAAATAAGAATTGGTTTAATATTAAAATTATCTGTAATTAACAGGGTTGAAATTAATGAAGAATAGAATATTAATTGTTGATGATCTTTACGCGAACAGATATCTCCTTGAAGAGATATTTGATGAGTATGAAGTGTATAGTGTCTCCGATGGCGATCAGATGAGAGAAATATTAAAAACGGCTTACCAAAGAACTGAAATTCAACCAGTCTACAAAAAATATACCTGTAATTTTTCTTACAGTTCATAATACCAAGTATGATGTGATTCACGGATTTAAAGCGGGGGGCGTTGATTTTGTTGTAAAACCTTTTGATGAGAATGATTTAAAATCACGAGTTGAGAAAATACTGAAAGATAAAAATACAGGTGAAGTAATTGGTGATTTGTAATAAGACAGAGGTTAAGTGTGGATAAATACAATATTCTTATTGTTGATGATGAACCGGCAAATCTATATCTTCTTGAGGAATTGTTAAGTGAAAATATCGTTACTTCTGCCCGTTGCGGAGATGAGATGTTCAGTGCACTGGAAAAAGAATCTCCGGATATTATTCTTCTGGATATAATGATGCCGGGTATTGATGGTCTTGCTCTGGCTGGCCAGCTGAAGGGGGATGAAAGATTCAGTGAGATACCTGTAATCTTTATAAGCGCTAAAAATTCAGGTGAGGATGTTGCTGAAGGTTTAAACATTGGAGCTGATGATTATATAAGGAAACCGTTTAATAATGCGGAGTTATTAGCCCGTATATCAAAAGTTATGAATAGCAGAAAGTCAAAAGCTGAGTTATACAGAAAAGCAACACGTGATAATCTGACTGGAGTTTTTAATAGAGACTATTTTTTTGAAGCACTATCGTTAAAAATTCCCAAGGCAGATCGTGAAAATCAGATTTTTTCAATAGGGATTATAGATATTGATCATTTTAAAAAAGTCAATGATACATATGGACATCAGGCTGGAGATAGAGTTTTAAAAAATCTCACACGATTTATAAACAAATCATTAAGAGAGTATGATGTTCTTGCCCGGTATGGCGGGGAGGAGTTTATATTTTTACTTGATGGAATTTTAAAATCTCAGGCAGCGTTTATAATTGATAGAATCAGAAAGCAGGCCGCTGAAACAGTTTTCGATCCTGAAAACCATCTGCATGTAACATTCAGCTGCGGATTGACAGATACATCTGAAATAGCAGGGCAAACAGATAAGTCGGATTTTCTTGTTAAAACAGCAGATAGAAGATTGTATCTAGCTAAATCAGGCGGAAGAAACAGAGTTATCCTGGAAGGATAGAAATTTCTCTGAATAATAGGGTCGTTATTTGTTTATTGACGCCAGTCTCTTTCTTTCAAATGATAAAAGAAAATATTATTAAAGGAATAATTAATATGATTATTTTATCGTATATTCTTCTCGGTTCTGTTGTCGGTTTTCTTGCGGGACTCCTCGGTATAGGCGGCGGTCTTGTAATTGTTCCTGTTTTGACATTTATGTTTGCAGCTCAGGGGATTCCTCACGAACATCTTCTTCATCTGGCGCTGGGTACTTCTTTGGCAAGCATTGTTTTTACATCATTTTCCAGTATCCGGTCTCATCATAAAAGGGGAGCGGTAATCTGGCCGGTTGTAATTAAAATTACTCCGGGTATAATTATTGGAACATTTTTTGGTGCCTGGATTGCTGCTCATCTTTCAACAAATTTTCTGAAAATATTTTTTACTCTTTTTCTTTTTTATGTCGGGATACAGATGCTTCTTGGAATAAAACCGAAGCCTTCAAGAGAGGTTCCCGGAAGTGCGGGGATATCCGGAGCAGGGGCTGTTATAGGTATATTCTCAAGTCTTGTGGGAATTGGAGGCGGGACACTTTCTGTCACATTTCTTACCTGGTGTAATGTGACAATGCATAAAGCAATCGGCACATCGGCTGCTATCGGTTTCCCCATAGCAGTGACCGGAGCCGCAGGTTATGCTTTTAACGGTTTCTCTGTTCAGGGACTTCCGTCGGATGCATTCGGTTATATTCATCTTACCGCTTTGGGAGGAATTGCCGCTGCAAGTATTCTTACTGCGCCTCTCGGTGCTAGGTTTGCGCATAGTTTACCTGTGGATAAGCTTAAAAAGATATTTGCATCTCTGCTGCTTATTCTTGCAATACGTATGGCGTGGAGTCTGTTTTAAAATACCGGTTTTGTATAAATTTAAACTAGTGGAAGGGGGATTGGATGGTAAAACCATTGAATGAATTCGGGGGTTGGCTTAAGTTTTTTCAGATTATAAATATTTTTTCTTTGATTCTGGTTACGCTTTATTTTTTATCTACTCTATATTTTACTGCCGGGGCTTTCTCTTTGAAAAATCCGCTTACTAATGAATTGAAACTTTCGATTGCTTTTATGTTTACGTTGTTTCCTGCGCTGTTTTATTATACGTTCAGAATTTTAAAATCTCTCAAGACTAAATCTCCGCATGTACCTGATGAAATTTCAGGATTTATCCGGTATATACTTTTATTCTCGGTTATTGCGGGAGTTGTAGAAATTACTCTCTTTGCGGCACCGGATATAATGAAACTTGTTTATGATCTTTTCAGATCATTAATTCAGCCCATAGTAATTAATATAATCTGGCTGATGTATTTTAGAAAATCTGTAAGAGTAAAAGAGTTCTACGGTCAGAATTCATCAACAGACTTGAGTAGTCTTTTCCGGTGACTGAGATGCGGTGTATAATGGTTTTTTTAAAATAAAACATTTCAACTCCCGGAGAAAGAGGAAGCACTGTCTACGGGAGTTTCTGTTATATTTATTAAAGAATTATATTCTGAATGCGGAAATAATCTGTTTTAATTTTTCAGCAAGTTTTGAAAGATTTTCTGAGCTGCTTGCAATCTCCTCGGACCCCCCTGCAATTGTCTGTGCCACATCATTTATATTGCTGATTGAAGAGACAATTTCACTGACAGCAATTTTATGTTCCCCTGTGGAATGCGCAATCTCATCGGACATGTTTCTAACTATTCCGATTTTTGAACTTGCCGTATTATTGATCTCTTTCTGATGAATCATCTGATCATTAATCATTGCTATCTTGCCGTCAATTTCGTTTACACCGGTTATGATCTTGGCTGTAGCTTCGGTAGATTTTTTTACAGCGCTGAATCCTGATTGTATTTCGTTATTATTAAGGCTTATAAGTTTCTCTATCTCTTTAATGCTCGAAGCAGTCTGGTCGGCGAGTTTTGATACTTCGTCTGCTACAACTGCGAACCCCCGGCCTGCATCACCGGCTCTTGCAGCTTCAATGGCTGCATTTAGAGACAGAAGATTAATCTGCTCGGAAATTTCTCTGATAATGTTTACAATTTTAGTCATATCTTCAGAACTCTGGGAAACATTTATCATGCTCTGGTTCATGGTTTTCATTGAAGAGTCGCCGCTTTTAGCGTCATCTGCTATAAGTTTTGAAAGTTCAGCCGCTTCACTTACCGTGTCGTATACCTGGTTGATGCTGTCGGAAAGATTGTTGAGGATGGAAATAAGCTCTCCCAGCATATCATTCTGCATATCCGATCCGTCAGAGATTTTATCCATACCTGCTGAAATCTCTTCTGTCGTAGCAGTAATCTCCTCTGCGGAAGATGCCTGACTCTGTGCGTTACCTGCAAATGAAACAGTGGACGCCGAAAGTTCTTCGGATGAGGATGACAACTCATCGGATACATCACGGATTTTTTCTATCATTTCAGTAATGTTATTTCTCATATGGGT
>PGXT01000036.1:39419-51349 GCA_002839285.1 Spirochaetae bacterium HGW-Spirochaetae-5
ATAATCAGAAAAAAAGTAAAACCTACAACGGAAAGTATATCTCTAATTAATGCTTTTTTCAAAAGTTGTTTTTCATTATTTACTCTTGCTTCAATATCATCCACATAATTACCGGTGCCCACAGACCATTTAAATGGTTCAAAAAACAGAGAATAACTTCTTTTCATAAGTGGTTCAGTCTCACCTTTTTTTGGAAACCAGTAATCTACATTGCCGCCGCCCGGTTTTTTAGCCGCAGCTATAATCTGCTGTATAATGTATGAACCTTTTTTATCCTGAAAATTCAGTCTGTTTGTTCCTTCGGTTTTAGTTCCATAAAGGACGACGTTGACACCCTCTTCGGTGTCTGCCCAGAAATATCCCTCTCCGTCATATCTCAGTTCTCGGAGAATGTCAGCGCCGATTTTCTTAGCCTGTTCCTCTTTAAAGATTCCGTCCTCTTTCATTTTATTGATCTGCTTGAGCATGCTCACAGCGTTTTCAACCTGAGTCCTGATTACTTTGTCGTAATTTTCACGGAGTATTCTGTCAGTATTGGCAACGGATAACTGATTCTGATTAATAATTTTATAAATAAAAAAAGACATAACAGATAGTGATGAAATAGTGCTTATCACGACAATTATCAGAACCAGTCTAAACGTTAGCTTCATAAGTGCTCTCCAGTTTCGGAATACTCTTTTATCTGACGTTAAATAAGTCTTGTCAAGAAAATGTCAAAGAGGTGCAAAATTTGTAAACTCTTTCTTAATGTTTCAAGTCAATGCTGCAAGTCAATTTCTCAGTGAACGGCATAATAAGATATGAAGCTTGTTGAAGGAATTTCTGATCCTTTTTAATATTAAATGCGGTTTGATAGAAACTTAATTCAAAAAAGGTAACTGCTCAAAAATCGGAGGTAAAATTTCTCTCAACCGTAACCCGGGCGCGTCGCTGATAAAATACCACCGGTTTTTGAGCGGTTATATAATTTATTTTTCTATAAGAAAGCCCTCTTCCGGTTACCGGGAGAGGGCTCATTAAACATCGATTTATTTATCGTCTTCCAGCTGTCCGGCGATCAGTTCAAGTGTATGCCTGACTTTGACAGCGGCACCATCCTGATCAAAACCTCCGCCGATCTGAAGAACGCAGCCGGGGCAGTCCATGGCAACTATTGGAGCTCCGGTATTTTTAATATTTGTGATTGCTTCATGGAATATGATCCTCCCATACCGCAGCACATGTCGCATTCGAACATCTCCTCAATTTCATAACCTGCCCTTATCAGTACTTCACGAGGCTGCTCCGAAACTTTCAGGGTTCTTTTCAAATGACATGAGTCATGATAGGTCACTTTCCCGAGTTTCTGTCCCTCTTTAAGTTTAATGCGTCCTTCATCAACGAGCATTTTTGCAAGTACTGAAAAGTCTATTGTTTTGGCAGCAAGTTTTTTTGCATCTTCCATATGTTCTGTCTGACCCAGACTTTCAAATGTGCCTATAAACTCATGATTCAGAGCAACAGTACAAGTAGGGCAGGCTGATACTACATATTTTACATCCTCTCTTAGAAGAGCTTTGATATTATCCACCGCATTGTTTGCAGCTACCTCATAGGCGCCGTTGTATCTTGCAGGAGCTCCGCAGCATGTCTGATCCTGGGGATATACCACTTCATAACCGGCTCTGTTAAGTATTTTAACAAGATCAATTCCCATCTTCGGATAGGCAAAATCTATGAGACATCCGGAGTAGAATGCGATTTTTTCACTGCACTTCGGCTGTTTGATCTTTTTAAATTCATCACGGAAAGGAACAGCTGCTATTGCAGGGAGGCTTCTCCCTTCTGTCAGGTCTGACAGAAAGAAAGGAAGGTGGCGGATGTAGTTTCCTTTAGTAAAGGGCTTACTCCCTATTGAAGCAGTGCGGAGCATAGCATGAAACATTTTCCGGTTGTTTACGACGCTGAAAATTGCTTTCTGAGCGATGGATTGTCCCTTGTCTACAACTAGCCGTCTTCTGATTTCGAGGATCATCTCCGGAATATCGAGTTTCCCCGGACAGATCTCCTTGCAGTTCCCGCACTGTATACATAATCCCTGAATATCCTCGGAATTCTGAAGCTGTTCAAACCAGGCAGTAAGAATTGTACCAATACCGCCTGTGTAGGTGCTTCCGAATACGTGCCCTCCTACAAGACGGAAAATCGGGCATACATTAAGGCATGATCCGCAGCGTATACACTGCATCGCCTGTGCAAATTTTGCGTCATTAGCCATTTCAGTTCTTTTATTATCCATTAATACAATGTGAAGGTCTTTCATCGTGCCGTCGGTATTTGGTGTTGCGCCGGTAATGATAGAAACATAACTTGTTAATAGCTGAGCTGTTGCGCTTCGTGGAAGAGCTGTTAAAATCGGGATTACGTCTTCAAATTTTTCCACAAATTTTTCTATACCCACAAGTGCGATATGTATCTTCGGGAGCATGGTAACCATACGCGCGTTGCCTTCATTTGAAACAAGCACTATGCTTCCGGTTTCAGCTACCGCAAGGTTTCCGCCGGAGATTCCCATATCAGCTTCAAGAAATTTTGATCGGAGTTCATTGCGCGCAACTTCTACAAGCTGTGGGATGTCATTGCTCAGGCGTTCATCAATCTCTTTGCTGAAAAGATCGGAAACCTCCTCTTTGGTCATGTGTATGGCAGGCATTACCATGTGTGAAGGTTTCTGTCCCGCAAGCTGTATTATCCATTCTCCAAGGTCGGTTTCTCGCACAGATACGCCCATATCTTCTAGATGTTTATTCAGGTGTATCTCTTCACTGGCCATGGATTTTGATTTAACAACTGTTTTAACATTATTATCTTTTGCAACTTTAAGAATATAATCTACAGCTTCTTCAGCGCTGTTTGCTTTAAAGACTTTGGCCCCTTTAGCTTCTGCATTAATTTTAAAAGCAGCGGCAAGAGCATCAAGGTGAGTGGCAGCATAGGCTTTTCTGTCGGCAATATTCTGTCTTAAAGCTTCAAAATCTATACCTTCATAGGCTTTCGCGCGGTTTATTTTATATGCTTCTGAGAATTTACCCAGGGCACCGGTAAGGATCGGATTGTTTACTGCTGTAAAAATTGAATCTTTAAATTTCTTTTTCATTACTTTGATCCCCCCATATCATCCACAAATATAATTACCAGCCGCTTCGGGCCGTGTACTCCAATGGTGAGTACACGTTCTATATCCGCGGTTCTGCTCGGACCTGTTATGAATGCTATAAATCCGCTGTTGCCCGGATTAATTTTCTTGAATACTGCAGCCTTCCCATCAAGAATATTATCTGTGGAGATGATCGCCACGTGAATAACCGGAAGAGTAGAAACCAGTCTATCTTCAATTGCGCTCTGGTCTGCTACAAGGGAACCGGTATCAGTTAAAGCATATGACATCTCACTGATACCTACATGTGAATCGGCCGCAAGCTGGCGTGTTATATCAAATTTTAATCCCGGAATATCAGCTTCCATGGATTTACGGTCAACTCCATTCAGGAAAGGGGAATCTGCCCAGAGAGCATAAGATTTTGGCGCATCAGAAACCCCCTCTTTTTTAAGAAACCGGGTAATAAAGTCCAATGCTTCAGTTCTGTTTTTAAAACGATGAACTTCCGAGCCTACTGCTTCCGCTCTGATTTTGAATTTTTCAAACATACTTCTGCCCCCTTTAATTTATCCTTAAGATCATTTTTTAGGTGTAGTGACCCGGTCAACAAGATAGAGAATTGATTTATATGAAATTTCACCATGAAGGCTAAGGCCTATTTCACATGTTCTGCTTGTTGAGTATCCTTCCTTTACACCTGCAGGGATCTGTTTTTTAAGATTGCGTAATCCGAATTCGTTCATTTCCGGGTATGTAAATCCGCGGTCTCCGGCAAATCCGCAGCAGTTTACATCTGCAAGAACAGCTTTCTCGGAACACATTTTAGCAAGTTCCATTAGCTTTGATTCAAGACCCATTTTCTTAGCACTGCACACAGCGTGGACCATTATAGTGCCGGGCTGTTTTTTGAATTCAAGTTTATCTTTAAGAAAGTTGAGAGTGAAATCAATGGGTTCATAAAGTTTTAAAGTTTTATCCAGAGTCTCTTTCATATGATGCAGACAGGGGCTCATGTCGCAGAGTATGGGGAGTCTGCCGTTCTCTGATGCTTTCATCAATGATTGCTGAAGTTCTGTTACTTTAAGGGCGGCACTCTCTTTAAAACCTTTACTGCTGAATGCCATTCCGCAGCAGAGATTGTCCAGATTCTCCGGATAGATAATCTGGTAGCCTGCTTTGCGGATCAGTTCCTCTGTTTTTGTAGTAAGTGCGACTTTCTCGTCATAATCTTTTGAATGCCCCATGGATCGGGTAATGCACGAAGGGAAGTAGACAATTTTTTCTTTTGACGGATCCAGTCTCTTTTCCGGTGTGACTTTTTTTGCTCCCGATGGCATATATGGTGTCCATAGCGGGATTCTGTTTCCTGAAACAAACCGCGCTCCCTTTGCGAGTCCGGACATGATTGTTGAGCCCAGTATCCAGTGTGCAATATTCACAGCACTTAGTGTAAAACGGGCATAACCTGTAATGCGGGTCATATTCCGGGCTATTGAGAGAGCAATCCGTTTTGCCTTGTCACTGTTGGTGTTGTATCTCAGTTCTTTAATAAGCGAACCGGTATTGATCTCTACCGGACATGTTGTCATACACAAACCATCTGCAGCACATGTCTGATTGCCGTAATAGTCGTATGATTTCAGTAATTCTTTCATACGTCCTGGATTATTTCCGCTTTTTTTAAGTCCCTGAATCTCCCGCCAGAGTACAATCCGCTGTCTGGCGGATAGGGTCATACCATTTGACATGCAGCTCATTTCACAAAACCCGCATTCGATACATGTATCGACAACATCACTTGCTGCAGGCATAGGTTTAAAGTTTTTAATAAAAACATCAGGATCATCATTAAGTACAACACCGGGATTGATGAGCATTTCGGGATCGAATATCCTTTTAACTTCTTTCATCACTTCGAAGATCTCACTTCCCCATTCTCTCTCAACGAAGGGGGCCATGTTCCGTCCTGTACCATGTTCAGCCTTTAGAGAGCCGTCATATTTTTTTACTACAAGGTCTACCACCTCGTCCATGAAAATCTTGTATTTTTGTATTTCGGCATCTATGGAGAAATCGGGTGTTAGAACAAAGTGAACATTCCCGTCAAAGACATGACCCCATATAACAGTATTTTTGTAGTCATATTTTTTAAAGAGATCGATCAGGTCGTGAAGGCATGAACCCAGATCTTCAACCGGTACGGCGATATCTTCAATGATAACGGTGGTACCTACTGGACGTTCAGAACATGCGCTGGGGAAAAGACCTTTACGGACTTTCCATAGACTTGCCGATTCTTTAGGATCCTTGGTAAAGCTGAATTCATGGGCAACTTTTATTTTCTGCATCTTTTGATTTATTTCTTTTATGTTGGCATCAAGTTCCTCATCGGTGAATCCGGCTGTATCGACAAGCAGGGCGGTTACATCGGGCCCCATGGATTTGATATATTCCGGCATCCCCTCTTTGTTTTCCACTGTACGGAGTCCGACGCGGTCAATCAGCTCCGCTGCCTGAACTTTGCACTCGCGCAGAACAAGTACTGCCTCGCATGTTGATCCTATATCCGGGAATAGCATCAGAGATGTCGCTTTTTTCTTCGGCTCGTCAGATGTAAAAAAAGTAGCATCAGAGATAAACGCCAGAGTCCCCTCAGATCCTACGATAAGGTGCTGTATTATTTTTATCGGGTCTTCATGTTCTATAAGCGCATTGACACTGTAGCCGGTGGTATTTTTTATTTTGTATTTTCTTTTTATTTTCTCTACAAGATCAGGTCTGCTTTTAAGTTTTTGAGAAAGCGCGGTTATCCGGTCAATCCAATCCTTTTTCTCTGTAAGAAAGTCTCTCCTGCTGTGTTCATCGCGCGTGTCAAGTATTGTACCATCGGCAAAAATAAGACTAATATCTTTAAGAGTGTACATTGTGTTAAGTTCAACACCGCTGGACATACCGCATGCGTTGTTCGCTACAATCCCGCCGATCTTTGCAGAATTTATAGATGCAGGGTCAGGTCCGATTTTTTTCCCATATGGTGCAAGATAGGCATTTGCCTGAGATCCGAGAATACCGGCCTGAAGTGTAATCTCTGACTTATCTTCACTGATTGCATAATCCTCCCAGCCCTTTTCACCCAGCATTATTAGAACCGAGTCGGTACATGCCTGGCCCGATAGACTTGTACCTGCGGCGCGGAAAGTTACAGGTATGGCAAGATTCCGGCATTCACGGAGAGTTTTTACCACCTCTTTCTCCGATTCAACTTTTACTATAAGTTTTGGAATGTAGCGGTAAAAGCTGGCGTCGGTCCCGTATGCAAGGGTTCGCAAGGGGTCATGAATGAGACGTGCTTCAGGAATTGTTCCTTTTAAACGGTTATAAAGCTGTTTTATATTGCCTGTAATCATAGTCTTCTCTCCTATATAAAATTAACGGATTTATAAATCTTTATATACTGCCTTAGTTTTTATCAGTATAATCTATATAATTCCGATTGTGTGCTAAATCAAAAGACTAAGAGAAAATTTTTTAAAAATAAATCTCACCTAACCCCGGAAAGGGGTGCAAGTCCGGCAGTTATTTTTCTTCTAGTTTTCTTTTAATCATTTCTAAAAATTTTCGAATACTTAATGCATTTACGGGGTTTTAAAATATACTTCTTCAATATTATAAAATGACCTGTCTTTTTATTCTGTGAAATATAGAAAAAAAATAGAGAAAGAATGAGAGGATCTCTCCTCTCATTCTTTTATTCCTTTATCAGCCGATTCCTAAAGCGACAGCAATTACACCGAGAATACCCGCAAAAACGAGATAATATGTCATCGGGATAAGAGCCCATTTTATAAGTTTACCTTCAACACCGACAAGACCTACTGTAGCACATGCCGCAACAACGTTATGAACACATATCATGTTGCCCGCCGCACCGCCTACTGCCTGAAGTGCAACGATCAGTGTACCTGGTACACCTATCTGTGTGGCAACTCCATGCTGAAATAGAGAGAACATCATGTTACTTACCGTGTTGCTTCCTGCAATGAATGCGCCAAGGGAACCGATAACGGCTGCAAATGCCGGCCATGTCGTTCCTGCAATTCCCGCGACACCGGTGGCAAGTTCAAGAGGCATACTCTGCATTCCTGCCGCGTTAAGGTTAGAGTTGATAAATATTCGTACCATCGGTACTGCAAATCCGAGAGCAAAACTCGCGCCGAGCATTGTTTTAAAAGACAGACCTGCGGCACTTGTGAGTTCTTTTATTTTCATTCTCTGAATGAAAAATGTAAATCCTACTGCAACGATGAAAATTGTTCCCGGCAGAAACAGGAACTGAGCGTTTGTGCTGATATTTGTACCGAGAATATTTTTAAAGTTAATAGTAACTGCAGGACCGGTTAGAAAAGCTTTAAGAGGTGCCCACATCCTTGAAGCAACAAGAAGTACTGATACGATTAAATAGGGAACCCATGCTGTGAAAAGTGTAATGTGATGTCTTTCCCCCTCTCCATGAGCATCGGCTTTAAGTGAACCCATCCAGTCGCTTCCCCACTGTGATTCATCAGGGAAGTCCCAAACAGTTTTAGGCTGTAGAAATCCTTTCTGTGCGGCAAAAATTACAACTGGAAGAGCAAACAACGGGCTGAGAAGTGAAGGGAAATCCGGACCAAGTGTATTACCTATGATTGTATATGGGATTGTAAAACAGAGTCCTGCAAAAATAGCAAAAGGAGCAACTTCAAGTCCCTCTTTCCATGACTTATTCTTTCCGAAAAATCTGGTCAGCATAAGGCAGCATGCAAGAGGTATAAATGTTCCGATTATACCATGGAGCACAGCAACGTTTCCGGCAATTTTATAAAGATAAGCCATATAAGCCGGATCTGTCCAGGCTGTTGTTCCGAGCATTGTATGAATTGCCGGAGCATCAAGACCTGTTCTTACCCCAAGAAGAATAGGTGTTCCAACTGCACCGAAAGATACAGGAGTTGACTGAATTATCAGAGCCATCAATACAGCAGCGATAGCGGGGAAACCGAGAACTACAAGAAGCGGTGCAGCTACAGCCGCTGGAGTCCCAAAACCGGCTGCGCCTTCAATGAATGCTCCGAAAAGGAATGCAACTATAATAGCCTGGATCCTTCTGTCTGGAGAAATATTCATAAAACCGCGTCGTATCGTCGATACAGCACCGCTGTTAATCAGAACATTAAGCATTAAAATTGCACCGAAAACAATATAGAGAATAGTTATAGCAATTATAACACCCTGTATTGTTGATGCTGCGATTCTGATAGCTTCAACTTTCCATACAAAATAAGCCAGTATTCCAGTATAAGCCCATGCAACAGGCATAGCGCGTTTTGCAGGCCATCTTAGAAATACGAGAAAAATGAATGTTACCAGAATCGGTGTGAACGCTAAAAATGCATACATATTTTGAACCCTCCGTTTTGTTTAATTTGTTAAATTAACCGTTAAAAAATGCGATTACTTCTACCTCCCTCTGTTTTGATAAATATATAATACCGGGACAAAACTCAGGAAGAATCGGCCCTGTAGAAGTCTTTGTATAAACTGTTTTTTCATTATACCAGTGCCCATGCTTCATTAAGTACCCGTTTTGCATTTGCTATGACAATTTCCGGATCTTCATTACCGAATGGTTTAACTTCAAAGCTTAATATCGGCCGGTTTTTTGCATTGAGATATCCGATCTCAAGAAGAGCGCGGAGGAATCGGACCATCTCTTCAACATCATTTTCTGATCCCGGGAAACCGAATCTTGGATGAAGATCGCCATATCCCGGCATATCAGGATTCTTAACAACACAGTTCCCCGCGTGGGCATGAACTATATGATCTTTCAGAGCGTGAATGCACTCTTCAGGGGTTTCTCTTAAAAGCGGGAGGTGACTCAGGTCGACCAGAAGACCGAAGTTATTAAATTCTTTTTTTATTTCTTTCGCATATTTATCAGCAAGAGGAGCAGGACCTATGAGACTCATTTTATCTATATCGTAGTCGAAAACTTCATGCACAATTCTTATATCACCTTTACTTTTTGCGTAGGAGCATAATTCACGGGTGGATTTTATCAGAGCCTCATATGCCTGATCAATTTTATCGGGATCGTATTTTCCGCTTAAAAATGCGAAACCTGAAGCGCCCAGTTCATAAGCCTCATCTATACCATCTTTGAGAAGTGCCAGTGCTTCAAGTCTACCTTTCTCGTCTGTATCATTGATATTCAAGCCTGTAATCAGCTGACGCGGCTGTGCTCCGTAGGCAACGGTCATATGGGAAGCTTCGAGCATCCTTTTAACTTCTTCTCTTACATGTTTGTCTTTAATCCATGTTATTTCAATAGCGTTAAAATAATCATCAAGGGCAATCTTCCTTATAGTTTCAACTATGGGACCATCCCCTTTAATTGTGGAGGGGAAAGCCATAAAATGAATGATACCTACTTTCATATATTTATACATTGATTCATTCATAATACTCCTCCTGATGATTCAGATTATTAATTCACTACGTTGACCGGTTTTCCATTTATGAATGATGATATATTTAGTGTTAATTGCTCTACAAGGCGCTGTCTTGCTTCTAGCGTCTGCCATCCGATATGGGGCGTAAGTATTACATTTTCCATTTCAAACAGAGGGTTATCAAGTGCAGGTGGTTCAGGGTCAAGAACGTCAAGTCCCGCACCTGCGATCTGTTTATTTTTAAGTGCTTCAATAAGATCATTCTCTTTAATAAGAGCCCCTCTTGATGTATTTACAATGTACGATGAAGGTTTCATAAGCTGGAGTCTGTTTTTATCGATCAGATGTCTGGTATCTGCTGTCAGAGGGCAGTGAAGTGTAATAAAGTCGCTCTGCTTCATTATCTCTTCTATGGTTGCGGATTTAACACTGCTGTCGTTCCATGGTCCGGGGTTAAGATCATAAAAAAGGACATTCATTTCGAAAGCGCGGGCTATCTTTATAACCTGTTTACCGATTGTCCCGGCTCCTATTACTCCAAGAACTTTTCCCTTAAGCTCGGAGTGCGGAACCTGAAGAAATTTTGTAAAGTTATCGAAATTTTTCTGTTTAATCATCAGCTGCTGCTGTTTGATTGAAGAACTTAGATTAAGAATTAATGAGAATGCAAGTTGAGCAACAGAATCAGTGCTGTATCCGGGGACATTGCATACGGTAATATTTTTTTCTTTTGCGGCGGTGATATCAATGTTGTTGAATCCTGTACCTGCTTCACAGATAAGTTCAACAGATGAGGGGAATTGTTTTATCACGTCGCCCGGTACCGGTAGTTCTTTTGTTATAAGTATGTTCTGATTTTGAATTTTTTCAAGGATTGAACCGGGTGAGGTTGAGTCAAATTTTGATACTTCTGATATTTTCTCAAGCTCTGAGAAATTGAGTCTGTTATCAAAGTTGAATTTTGCAGAGTTAAGGACCACAGTTTTTTTCATGTTACTCTCCCGATTGATATAAGTAACCGACATTTAAAAATGCTGTAATGCTGATGATTTTTTATAAAAAAACAGAGAGAAAAAACGGGCACCCCTCTGTATTTAATATAAGTATTAATTAAGAAAATTTTTTTTAGTTTTAATAAAAATTTTTAACCGAAGTGATTTTGACCTTTATACCTGTCTAATGGTCTGACCACATGGCCATAAAATAAACATAAATAATCAATTGTCAAATTAATTATTATTTTTTTGCGATTAATATAGGATTTACGGGTTATTATGAACAAATAGGAAGGTAATGTTAGCTAAAAACCGGTTGTTCACCGGTTTTTAAGGAGTTTTTTGCTCATCTCTTCTTCTGCAAAGGTAAGATGTTCCAGCATGGCTTCGGATGCTTTTTTAGGGTTATGGTCCTTTATAGCTTCATAAATTTTCTTGTGGTGATCAAGAATTATCTGAGGATTCTGTTCGTCTATAAAGAGATACCTGCGTGCAGTAGAAATTGTACGTGAAAAATCCTCTGATATGGTTCTATACAGCCTTATCAGGAGACCATTATGTGTAGCTTCGGCAATTGCATAATGAAAAATTGTATCATATTCCTCCCCCTTTTCGGAGTCACGGAAATTGATACTCTCTTTCATTTTTTCATAAGCTACCCGTATCTGGTCTATCTCCTCTTCAGTCGCACGTTCTGCGGCCATACTTGAAGTTGCTGTTTCAAGGACTCTACGGATTTCGAACATCTCCAGAAATGAACTTTTCTCAACCGCCAGAAACATTGCCAGGGGGAGTATGATATCATTGGTATTCTGGCTCCTTACAAAAGTCCCTTCTCCCGGTTTAATCTCAACAAATGCCATTAGCTCAAGAGATCGTATGGCTTCACGAACGGAAGCTCTGCTTACCTGCAGACGTTCCGCAAGTTCCCGTTCAGAAAGGAGTTTGTCTCCGGCCTTGAGGTTACCGTCAGTCATAAGCTGTCTGATCTGCTCGACAATCTCTTCATATATTTTTTTGGTTTTTATCGGTTTTAAATCCATTGACCTGTCCTTATCTTTACTGATAATTTAGCAGTAATCCGCTTTGAAGTATAATGCAAATTTTATTCACGAATGTTTCAGAAATAATACATCCGGAGAAAAAGATGAAAATGATTATCAATCACAGCGGAGTTCATTTTAGTGAGAAAACCTTGAATAAAATTTGTCAATCGAATAATAGAATTTAGTTTAATATCATTATAGGGGGGAATTTAGTTTTGGGGTCACAGTAAGAAGTATACACACCCTCGAAAATTAT
>PGXT01000218.1 GCA_002839285.1 Spirochaetae bacterium HGW-Spirochaetae-5
GGTTCGAGAAAAGACTGGCCGGAACTTAACAGCATTCTGATCAAGGGGCTCTCGGCTATTACTCCCGATGAGCGTACGGAGATTTATAAGAGATGGATCAGTCTCAGGGATGTCAGTTTTTTACAAAGCCGTGAGTTTAAAATAGCAGCTTTGATTATTGTAATGCTTTTTGCAGTTTCCGGATTTGTTCTGTTATGGAATAAACAGCTTAAAAAACAGATTCTTATACGAACTTCAACACTGCGGCAGGCTCTTGATGATCTTCGCGCAAGTGAAGCGGCTCTTAGAGAGAGCGAGACACACTTCAGAAATAAGAATGAAGAACTCTCTGCCGCACTTGAAGAGCTTGATGCGGTTAATGAAGAATTTATCTCTACCAACCAGGAATTGGAGAAAGCCCAATTGCTTCTTAAGTCAAGTCTTGAGAGTCCGGAAGGTATGACCATAATGTCCGTTGATACAGATTACAAATATCTCTATTTTAACAAAGCGCATTCTGAAGAGATGAAACTGCAATACAATCAGAATATTGCTGAGGGTCATAATTCACTTGATTATATAACATCGGAGGAAGAGAGAGGATACACTAAACATAATTTTGACCGCGCGCTATCCGGTGAATCATTTACCATGGTCCGGGAGACCGGTGGTGTCAGCCGCAGATTTTTTGAAATTCTGTGTAGTCCTGTTTATAATCATAACGAGATTGTCGGTGTTTCAGTCTTTGTCAGGGATATAACAGAGAGCAGACTTGCTGAAGAGAGAGTCCGCACACTCCTTTCGGAGAAGGAACTTCTTCTTAGTGAAGTTCACCATCGAATTAAAAATAATATGAATACGATTAAAGGACTTCTTACGCTGCAGCTCACCGCTGAAAAAAATCAGTCTGCCGCGGAATCTCTTCGGGATGCAGAAAGACGTGTGCAGAGTATGATAATGCTTTACGACAGGCTTTACTGCACGGATAATTACCGGGAACTATCTGTTAAAGATTATCTTCAGCCGCTGACTGAAGAGGTTGTTGGCAGTTTCCCCGGCAGAGCCGGGATACGGCTTGAAACTGACATTGAAGACTTTATATTAAACATACAGATGCTTACACCGCTTGGGATAATAGTGAATGAACTCCTGACGAATATAATGAAACACGCTTTTATTGGAAGGGAGAGCGGAGTAGTAAGCGTATCTGTATTCAGAAGAGATAACCATATTAACATCCATATAAAAGATGATGGAGTAGGTATTCCGGAAACTGTTGATTTCGAAAAACCGAAAGGATTCGGTCTTGACCTTGTAAATATGCTCGTTACCCAGATCGGGGGGAGTGTAAAAATTGAACGGAACGAAGGGACGAAGTTTGTTCTGGAGTTTGAGGTGTGACCTCTCCCCCCGGCCCCCGACAGGCACGGATGTCTTAGTGCCGCGACTGCACGGATGCAGAGGAGCGGCCTCTCCACATGGAGAGGGGGAGGTTATAAATTTAGTCAAAAAATATAACTGACGGAGTTTTCTTTATTCTTTTTTCCGCTTCCTGTCTTCGCTCTTTAGCTTCTGAATTTTCTGTAAGAACTTCTCTGGATTTAATTCTTTTTATCAGAACTTCATCTGTGTCGGAGTGATAGTAAATTCTTCGGGAGTCGAATCCTCCGAAATTATAATTGATAATCGGGATTTTTTCTATTTCAAGAAATTCTATCACCGATTCGACATTCCGTATACCCATATTGGATTCTCCGGAGATAGATGAGAGTATTGCAGCTCCTCCAAAGACTTTTGCAGTAAGTTTATATCTGTTTGCGCCGAGTTTCATCATCTGATTTATAAGAATTTCCATGGCATTGATGCCGTATCTGGAATCTATGATATTGTCTCTATCGGGGGCATCGCCGGGCATAAGGATATGGTTCATCCCCCCTATTTTTTTTGTTTTATCGTAGAGGCATACTGCAACACATGGTCCGAGTATGGTTGAAATAATAGCGGGTGTTTTGCTCGTGTAGTATTCGCCGATGTGTATATTATAAGTAGGCTTCATTTTTTCCCTTTATGAGGTTTAAAGTAGCAGATTACTGAATTATCTTCAATAACATTTTTACAAAAGCTCGAAAATGGAGTAGTTGGCTGTAAAAGGGGGTCAGTACATCAGCCGGTTTCTTATATTATGTAAAAAAAAATGCTGGTCACAGGCTAATTGTTTAATTAAATTATATTCACATTCTTTTGTATATTAAAGTCTGTTCCGGGAATTGCAGGGGTATTGTTATTATTTGATTTTGCCGTTAAAAGATGTATCTTATATAGAGTGTATCTAATTATAGTATTTTACGATTGAAATAGTACATAATCTGTCATTTCGACAAGCTCAATACATCGCATTTCGAAGAAGCGATAGCGACTGAGAAATCTTTATTATCCAGTTAATTTATCAGGATATAACAAGATTTCTCACCCGAAAAATTGAAGGGGTTCGAAATGACAGTTTCTATACATCTCGTAGAATGCTATAATTCATTTAAAAGGAAATATCCGTGTTAAAAAAAATTCTGATAACAGATGAGTCTGATGAGTTGAAGTCAGAGTTAGGCTCTTAATCGCCTGAAAGAGAATAACATCTCTCTGGTTATTACCGATGTTAATATGCCGGAGATTGACGGACTGACTCTTCTTAAAATAATACGGGGGGACAGCGGGTATTGTAGAGTCCCGGTTCTGCTCCTGACCGATGAAACTGATGATGATCTGATAACCGAAGCACGACTTAACGGCGCGAATGCCTGGATATTAAAGCCTTTTAACGCAGAGCAGCTTATTGGTGCAGTAAAAAAGTATCTGGCAGCATAAATAGACGTACTTAAAAATAGAAAAATAGAGAGATGAATATGGCCGATAAGAAAATTTTAATTGCAGAAGATGATGTAATAATACTTAAAACCATGAGCCAGTTTCTCAGCTCAAACGGATATGCAGTTGAAACTGCCGTCAATGGAAGTGAAGCGCTTAATAAATACAAAAGCAATCCTGCGCAGATTGTTATTACCGATATAGATATGCCGGTTATGAACGGCAATGAATTGATTTCACATCTCAGCTCTGTTGAGAATCCCCCTGTAATTTTTGTAACCACCATTGAACGTAGTCCGGAACTCATTATCGATATAATGAAGAAAGGGATATATGATTATATTCTTAAGCCGGTTGATATGAGTGATCTATTACTGAAGCTTGCAAGGGCTTTTGAAACCAGCGAGATGAAGCATGCTCTTGATATAACCCGGAAAGAGAAGGTAATACGTCTGGAGAATAATCTCGAATGGTACAAGTTTGAAGAACGTCTGAAAAACCGTGATGATAAATCCATGGGTGCAAATATTTTCGAGAGCCTTCTTACCAGTTTTAATCAGGGGGCAGGTTTCGGTGCTCTGGTAACTTTAATGGCCGTGATGGAATCAACTGCAAAGAAAGATGGAGATGATTATAAAATAAGCGGTGAACTCTTTGAAATGATCCGCGGAAATGTAAGTGCCGCAGAGAGAGCGCTGCAGACATTCGGCGACATGATGAAAATTGTTACAGAGAAGCATAAAGCGGAAAAGATCTCGCTTGCAGCCCTTCACGATAAAGTGGAAAATAAGATATCAGGCATGGCAGAGATGACATCGGTAAAGAATCATCACCTGATGTTAAGCGATAAAAAAGAATTCTTTGGCGGACTCTATGCGGAAATTAATATAAACTATTTTATTCAGGCAGTGGAGGAGGTTATACTTAATGCAATGAAGTATTCTCC
>PGXT01000219.1 GCA_002839285.1 Spirochaetae bacterium HGW-Spirochaetae-5
TGTAATTAGCAAATTTAATTTCACCACTTTTTAGCAAAAGTAAATCACCACTTTTAAAGAAGAAAAGAACTTTCATTTTGTTGTTCACTTGTTTCGGTGAATGAACGCAGCGTAGCGGAGTGAATGAACCGAAACAAGTGTTATATTTGCGAAAGAGTATTCTCAAAGATATTTCTACGGTTTTCCATCCGGTAGCTGTTTCCATCCAGTTTTATAACTTCACAGTGATAAAGTATCCTATCTAGCAGAGCGGTTGCGAGCACCTCATCATCTAATGTTTCTGCCCATTGTTTTGGCGATTTGTTGGTAGTGATGATAATGGAACACTGTTCATGCAGATAGTTTATAAGATTAAAAAGAGCCACTGCTTCATGCTTTTTGATTGGTAGCAACATAATATCATCAATGGCAATCAGATGGGCTCTCAGATATCGGTTGTAAGTGCATAGGGCTACAGCGGTCATTTCTTTCATCCTCAGTACGTTTAAAAGATCTTCCATGGTAGTAAAGTAAGCCTTATAGCCTTTTTTAACAGCATCGTTCACTAAACCTGCAGCCATAAAAGATTTACCTGTTCCGCTAGGTCCCATTAGAATGAGGTTATAGACCTGTTCTACCCAAAGCAACTCCCTAAGTTCCAGCATTTGCTTTTTATTGATTCCTGAACTGAAGTTGTAGTCATACGTATCCAGATCATGCATCTTAGGCAGGCGTGCCAGTTTTATACGCCGGTCAAAATCTGATTTCTGCCGATTCAACACTTCCTTTTCCAACATGCTAAAGGTGTATTGCTGATAGGTAGGTTTATCGATCTGGGCTTGGTGTATTAGATGTTCTGCCTGGTTGCGTATCATGGTAAGTCGCAGGTAGTCGGCATATTGTTTGATTTGTTTGATCGTTTCCATATCACATTACTTTTTCATATGTACTGATTTTACTGACTTTGGGATCATAAAGACTTATAGTATCCAGTTTTGTTGAGTTAGTATCCATCCAAGGCAACACCACTTTTTTATCCTGCATTTGTTGCTTTTGATAATGAATGCCAGCCTCTGTTAAATATTTTGCATTGTAAATGCTATGCTCCAGACAGAAGTCGATAGCTTTGGCAATAAACTCTGGTTCAAGATCAGCAAGCCCCTTTTTAAGCACTAATAAGTTGTCTCTCAGATATCGGGATTTATCCTTTTCAATCAGTTCCATAAACAACGTTGCCTTTGTAGTGTTTTGCATAACGGCAGCCACTTCGATCTTCAATACAGCAATACTTTGACTTTTATCTCTGGTATGGTCTGTATTACGTATGGTTACACCCCTACCCAGACATAGTTTATGGGTTGTAAGTAAGTACATGTTTTTATCAAAAAGCAGAATATAATCCTCTTTCTCATGCAATAGAACCTGGGTATCTGCACCTTGATACGTACTAAGGGGTAATGTATAGAAATTGCTTTTGTAGCTTATGGTATTATCCTTACGTACCATATATGGTTTGTACTCATTTGAGGCTGATAATACCAATTGAACAGGAAGTGGTAACAGATGCTCACGTTCAATCAACCATTCCTGATGAGGTATCTTTTTTATACCGGAATGCTCTTTCCCATTACCTGTCCGGGAAAGCCAACCCAGTGCCGATGCATTGAGTTCATCTGCGCCTTTATAAATGCGGCCGCTCAGAAAGCTCTTCTTTACATAACCTACCACGTTTTCAACTTTGCCTTTGCTCTCAGGATCGGATTTACGGCAAAAAATCGCTTCAAAATCCATTTGGCTGCAGTAGGATCTAAACTCCTGGGTGAGCAGTATATCGCCCAGATTCTCCGATACAATAAGCACCCGGTCCTGATCATAGAGAATCTTCCGGGGTTGTCCATTGAAGTACTTTAACGCCAGTTCATGCGCATGAACTGTGGTTCGGGAAGTAAACGGCTGATCCTGAAAATAAATGTACTTCTGACGCGAACGACTTAATACCATCACAAAAAAGTACACCTTCTTGCGTCCTGCTCCAGAAGTTTGCATATAATACTCACCAAAATCAACTTGGGCCTGCTGCCCATAATCCAGTTCTGGAAGCTTCTCATAGGCTCGATACTTCTTCTCTTTCCCTTTGTGAATCTGATGCCTTTTGCGGATGCTGTTCACAAAGTTGTACACGGTTTTGCTATGTACTTCCGGAAGGTCTGTATATCTTTCCTTGAGCCGATCTTCAACCTGTGCCGCAGATAAAAAGGGATAGCTCTCAAGCAAATCCTTTACATACTCATAATACATCTGCAACTTCTTAGGCAAATGACGACCCGTCTCAATCCAACAGTGAAACTCTTGTTCATCCTTGCTCAGATACTTACGAACTGTAGAACGATCCAGTTCAAGTTCCCTTGAAATTTGACTCTTATTGAATCCTTTGTTGTCTAATTCTTTAACTTTGTACCACATAAATGCCTTTTTAAGGTGTTTGTTTATAGTCTTCATGTTTTAAAGTTTTGCAACCTTAAATATGAAGACTTTTTTTTGACTTAAATGGCGATTTACTTTTGCTGAAATTTGTCGATGCAAAGTTGCTGATTACA
>PGXT01000220.1 GCA_002839285.1 Spirochaetae bacterium HGW-Spirochaetae-5
CTGCGAGATAACTGAAGAGGCACCCCATCCGTTTTTAACAACAAAATCTATTTTTTTACTCCCGTCACCGGCCGGTCTGTCGATGTAGAGATAGCCTGCAGCTCCGGCAGCAGCAGTTATTAACACAATAGAGAGGATTATCATAATCCAATTCTTAAAAAACATATTTACCAGACTCATCGGCGGACCTCATGAATATTATATTATAAATTATCGTATTTTCATACATAAAATCATTATATTAAAGAAAAACAACATTTTCCTGTAAAGTCAATATCTTTTGCAGCAAATCATTTCCGTGAGCACATCGCTTCGCGATGTGCGTGGGATGGGGGATAACGGGGGCGTTGCCACGTTATCCCCCATCCCACGTGTATGCGAAGCATACACGCACCGGAAAATAAATTGCTGAAATTGCTATTCTGTCTTTGCAGCCATTTCAGTATTGATGATATTTATTGCACTGAATACCGATGAATAATCTCCATTGGGATTCCAGGCGACCCAGCCTCTGGCACCGGTCTCCTCCACACCCTTTATCTGAAGGGCAACATATTTATCAAGTTTAACTTTAGCATGATGTATGTTATAGTTAAAAGCCTGTATGTAGGGCTGAATATATACACCTGTACCTTCAAGACGACTGACCCCGCTGTTAACTCCATCTTTCACTGTTTCGCCCGGATAACATGGGATAGATTACATCTGTGTATGCAGCGAAAAGTTCCAGTTTCTGCCCTATTAAATCATCTCTATTATAAACAATTCTTCCGAAAACATCGGCTGACAGTTTTATTTTCCGCTCATTTGTAATTGAGCGGAAATTTTTCAGCATCTCTTCAATTACTTCATATCTGGTTTTCAGTTTATACGGTCTTTTTTCATCTGCAAAACGGATATAATCGAGCTGTATCTCGTCAAAACCTGAATCTGCAGCAGATGTAACAAGAGCATTCAGCGTTTTCATCTGCGCTGCGGGTATCGGGAGTTTAGTGATACCATCCTGAAAGCATACAACCCGTCCTGTAACATAAATGTTTTCACTTTTTAAGTAATCGATTACACTCTTATTCACTTTCAAAACAGTACTGCCATAGGAGTGTACATCAAGAACAAGCATATTTATACCGGAAGTTTTTCCATTAGCAACAAGAGCTTTAATAAATTTCAGGTTACGGCTGTGATGATTCGGGATATAGAGTCCCCTCATGTAGACTTTTGATGCTCCAGATTCAGTCTTATTATTCTGAGCAGCTTGTACAGTTGTTGTCTGAGACTGCATTATAAAAATCAATAAACTAACAACCGTTATTCGAAGAAGAACATTTAATTTCTTTATGATGTTTTTCATTTTTTTTTTGAATTCCTAAAAATATATATCCCCGCCGCCTTCGGCGGCGGGGATATATATTTTTAGGAATTATTACTGTATCATTTCATATTTCTTTTAAGCCAAAGGGCAAGTTCACTCATCTCTGCTTCGGCAAATTTCCCTCCGCCGTAACGGCTGTTGTAAACTTTTTCCTTGTACTGATTATATCTGTTATTATCATCCGGTGATAACTTCAGCGGGTCGATCAGATTTATCCCGCGGTCGGCATTAAGTAAAAACAATTCATTGTCATTGTTTTCAAGCGCTGCTGTAATTTTCAATAAAATTTCATCCCGTTTGTTTACTTCCGGATAAGCAGTTTCAGCAGGGGAATCTGTTCCCAGTTCTGACTTAATCATTTTAAACTTCTTTCTTTCCCACATAACAAGGACTATAACAAGAATTATCAGACTGGATATTATTATAATTGCATAAACATAAACAGAACGTCCTGTCAATGAACTATCCGGTGTAAACTGAACTTCACCTTTTTCACCTGAGTTTTCACTTTTCACAACTGTAAATTCAAGTTCTCCGGTTTCAGCTTTTTCAAATATCTTTTTATACGGATTAAAATAATCGATAAAAACTTTACCGGCGTTTATATTCCCATCCCGCTGAGGTATAATTGTTATCAGAAAATTTTTCTCACCGGAGAGCCCCCCTTCACTTACCGACAACGTCTGCTCCCTCTCCTCTACAATAATTTTAACTTCCTCTTCATTCCCTACGCGCGGTCTGGAAAGAGTAAGCAGATTCCCCCTTCCCGATATTTTAACAGGTATTTTAATCTCATCAAAAAGTTTAAATTCACCTGAAGGGATCTGCGCTTCGATTTTAAACTCACCTACATCTCCCGAAAAGAACTCCGGTTTACCATCGGATGGGATCGGAATAACATTTATCTTCTTATAGGGAAAATCTATTTTCTTCTCTCTTCTCATGCTGAAGAAACCCTGCGCATTGTCAGCTGAAACTACAACAGAACCACCCCCGATCTGATGCACACCCTTCTCGACCGGTACAAGACAGAACGAACCTGCATAAATTTTATCCGAGTCACCGGCCTGTTCATCGAGTCCTTTCATTACAAAACCTTTAACATGAGGCTGCTCGCTAAATCCCTCAACTCTGATCGGAATGCCGCTGTTGTCTTCCACGAAATATCTGATTATAAAAGGTTCACCGGCATAAACCGTTTCAGCCGATAAATCGATGTCACCGCGAAGAGTACCGGCAGTACTTCTGCCGGAAGCAGATTCACCTACAATTAAAGTCACCTCACGTGAGGAGACTCTTTCTCCATCTGCTTCAAGAATAAATGGAGGGATTTTATATTCCCCTTTCTTTTCACCATATATGGAAAAACTCAAAACAGTGCCCGACCATGTCTTACCGTTTATAAACTGAAAATTCCGTGAGGAACCGGAAAATGTTATCTGAAGACCGTTTACTGCAGGGAATTTTACCGGTTTCACTCCGGCAGATTTACCCGTAACTTTTATCCGGAGAGTTGCAGACTCCCCGGCAGAGATTCGTGACGGCGACAGCTCTGTTTCAATTTCAACCGCATAAAGTCCGCCGGATAAAATTAAAAAAATGATAAGTGAAAGAAACAGTCTACCAGTATTTTTCAAGATATCTCCTTCCATCCCCCTTACCCTTCTGCTTTCTTACAGGTTTATTCTTCATAGACTCAAGAAGATTACGCGCCTGTATGTCATTCATCTTTTTTTCGTTATCTGCAGATTCCTTCTCTTTTTTTTCTTTATTATCTTTATCACTGCTGTCACTCTTATCGCCTGAACCGCTTTTATCATTTTTATCTTTCTGATCGTTATTCTTCTGCTCTTTCAGAAGATACTCAAGATTTTTTTTTGCTTTTTCATAATTTGGATCGATCTCAAGTGCTTTAATAAAACTCTCAGCAGCCTCTTTATATTTTTTCTGTTTAAGATAGGAGTTACCCATATTAAACAGAGCTTTTTTCTGTACATCAGGATTCTCTGATGATATTGAACTTTTAAATTTATCCAGAGCAATATCATAATTTTCAAGCTGATAATGGGCATCCCCCCGATTGAAGTCGAGCATCCCCTTTAGTTTATCATCAGGGACATGCTTCTCAGCTTCCTTATAATGCTCAAGAGCTCTCTTTGGATCTTTTTTCTCATAACTCCGGTTACCATTTTCCACTTCATCTTTAAATGGATCAATCCATCCGGCAAAGATTAGAACTGTTAACAGTATTATAAAGTATCTTTTCATTTTAATTTCCTTTCACCCCCTATGGCCTGACTTGTACCCACATTTCATACAGCCCCCTAAATCCCCCGGAGGGGGACTTAAAGGCTGCCTTATAAATAAACATTTAAATATAATAATACATCTTAACAGTATTTCAAAGTCCCCCTCCGGGCGATGTGCTGAGCTTGTCGAAGTAGGATTTAGGGGGCCTTCACCGGATAATATGTGCTCCACATAAAATGTGGGTACAAGTCAGGGCCGCCGGCCAAAGGGGGCGGAGTACATTTCTACTTCTTCCTCTCCGGAATTACCATCTCGGCACCGAGTAAAATTATAAGAACAAAAAGAAAAATATAAGTTCTGTCGATCTTCTCTTTAATCATTCTCGATCCGTAAAAAGTATTCTCTTTTCCTTCGATCAGATTTATAATTTTTCCAAGTCCGGAAAAATTATCTGTTATATCCACATAAAATCCGCCGGTCTTATCAGCAAGCTGTTTAAGCAGATCCTCATTCTTACCTGTTTTCACCAGCGCGCCGGCACTGTCTCTGTAGAAAGCTCCGTCTTCACCATCAGCAGGGATAAGATCACCCTCCCGGCCTATACCAGCAGCATAAACCGAAACGCCCAGATCCCTGAATTTAGCCGCCTCTGCGTCGACTCCCCCTTCATGATCTTCGCCATCTGTAATGACAATGAGCATCCTGGAAGTAAGCCTTTTCTTCTGATAAACCTTCCCCGCCTCAGCAAGCATCCTCCCCATATCTGTTCCCTGAATCTGAACCGAATCGGGATCAACCGAATCCAGAAACATCATAAAAGCTCCGACATCATTTGTCAGCGGGCACTGGAGAAAGGCGTCACCTGCGAAAATTATCAGACCTATTCTATCTCC
>PGXT01000037.1:0-27031 GCA_002839285.1 Spirochaetae bacterium HGW-Spirochaetae-5
TAAATATATTTAAAATTCCCCCCTGCGTAAAACGGCCCGAAATCATATCCATAACCGGTTGTAAGATTACCGTTGTAAAAACGCACATCCCCTGTTTTTTCACCATTGATATCAATTTTATCAAAAACGGGGACCCAGAAGAGAGAATTTGAGACACCTATCCAGCCGCCGTATAAGGGATAGGCAATACTCAGATTTTCAAATCTTGAATCGAGAATAAGTTCGTTATGGAAAATCTGGAAAACCGGATGACGGAGAGAACCGAGTCCCGCGGGGTTGTAATAAATTGAATTCAAATCATTAATCTCAGCTGCAAAAGCCTCTCCCATGGCAAGAGGTCTGCTCCCTACGCCAAGCTCAAGGAAATCCGCACCGGAGGTACCAATACTCCCTTCGGCATATAGCCTCTCTGCCCCGGAAAACAGAATAACGGCTGCTGATATTAATAGAATTAATTTATACATAATATTATAATCAGAATACTTAAATAGCTGGAATTATGCAAGAAATTAATCCTCTGCTCTGTCTTAAAGAAAAAGATTAACAAATTCTTTACTGTTCAGAAATCCCGTGTAATCAACCTGATCAATTGTAATAAGCTCTGAATCGGAGTTGATCCGGTCGATTGACGTGTAAATTTCTCCCGTATCCGATGATGTTACAATAATAGCTCTGTTGATACTGATCCGCAGAATAAGGGAATCGCGGGGGAGAATTTTTTTTACTCTGGACATGAAATATTTAAATATAAATAAATTATCTTTAAGGGAATAATCATTAAGAGTTATTATATAGCTTTTAATACCGGTATTGATTGATGATTTAATAAACAGTTCAATCATCAAAAGAGTATCTTCGTATTTAGAGTTTGTAATATGAAATTTAATTCTGTTTTTAAGAAAATAAAGCATCATCGGTATTGCCGCTGTCATTTTCAAAGAAGAGAACACCTCGTCAGGCTTATAGCTCCCATTCCCGTTGAGTTTTATAAGAAGAAGCGGTGAAAGAAAATCTTCAAATCGGCTTATTTTATCCTCTAATTTTTTCATATTTACAGGATCATTAAAAAGAGAGGAGATTTTAACAATATAAAATGTACCGGGATCTAAAGAATCGTCGCTGCTATTAATAAACTTTTTTGAAAAAAAAGGATCTGAAGCGATCTGGTCAGATTTTAAAATAAAACCTTCAGTATTATTCCGGATTCTTTTAATTACCGGATCATTGATGCTGAAATACATACCGGTTGAGAACGCTTCTTCAAGCATATTAATATCGCTTCTATACGCTTTATCATTGAAATTATATTTTAAAATCTGATATTCCCGATAGCTGCACTGAAGTAATCCTGTTTTAATGTAATCCGCTGTATCATCAATATCATCATAAACATTAATATCAGTATCAAAGGGGTTGTAGAATGATGAGGCAGTATTATATTCATCAAGGTGTTTTAAACGGTAAATTAATTCCTCACATTTGATTAATAGATTATTTTTTTCAGTAACATCAATTTCCTCATGAAATTCTACTGAATTTTCAATTATTTTTTCGTTCGTGAAAATTTTATTCACAAGCTGGTTCAGTTCACTGTTAAAAGTCTTTTCTCTCAGCAGGTTTCTCTCCTGAGGCAGTGCGGGCGCTTCCCCATCAAGATCGTTCACACTTATAATTTCAATTTCTGTTTTATGATAATGCCCTGCTTTCAAAAAAAATCCTCCGGTGTTATTTATAATAACGGAAAAAAAACGATTCATCTTTATCTAAAAACTGATTGTTTACCCGGGAATAGAATAATTTATTATATAAAACTCTTATAAATTATTATTCCAATATTTTTTTAAGAGATTTTTTTTTTATTCAAAATATTGTTGACACAAAGAGTGGTTATTTGTTATTAACCTTCTTGTCTTTAAGTATATTCCTCTGTAGCTCAGTCGGTAGAGCAGTTGGCTGTTAACCAATTGGTCGTAGGTTCGAGTCCTACCGGGGGAGCATAACTTGCAAAAAACCTTAACTCTGTGAGTTAAGGTTTTTTTGTGTCCTTTTTTTTACTTTAATCTAGTTTAATCTATATTGTCAGTTCAAGTTTCTGTTTCTCTCTGCCGATAAATATATCAGGAGATAATATATGCTTAATGAGATCGGTATCATCAAATTATCTAAATATCATTTTTACAAAAACGAAACTAATTTTTTCAATAATTATAAGAATGAAATTATAAACAAATTCGGCAGTCTCGATAACTTACCTGCGCAGATACTTCGAAATATTGAGCGGGAAAAGGCCAGATTGGAAAGATACGCAGAAGAAAATTCCATCAATGCTATAACAGAAGAAATTTTTTCGGTCAAAACTTCACATTAGAGAATAATTTTTTAGAGTATAATCATATCATCCCTGTTTATTACTTCATCAAAAAATTGCCCATTTAGCAGACTCTTAATCTCTGCAGTTTTTTTACCTTTGATTATGAACATTTCTTCGGATTTGTAATTAACAATTCCTTTTGCTATAATTTTTTTATCTTTGTCGGTAATATCAATAATATCTCCCATATCGAATTTACCCTGAATATCTATTATCCCGGTTGCCAGAAGTGATTTTTTACCGTTCAAAAGAGCCGTGACCGCACCATCGTCTATCCTGACAGAACCGCGGGTCTTTCTCATGCTGATCCATTTTTTTCTTTCGTTTATTTTTATTATTTCTCCGGCAAAAAGGGTCCCTTTGCGCTCTCCGGACATTATTTTACTCAATATCCCCGGCTCTCTGCCGTCGGCAACTATCATCATGCCGCCGAAGCGCATGATCATCTCTGCGGCATTTACCTTTGTGTACATTCCTCCTGTACCATGAGAAGTTCCGGCTCCCCCAGCTCTTCTGCGTATATCATCAGTTATCTTGAATATTTCATAAACAGGTTCCGGATCGGTAAGTTCATGGTAAAATCCGTCTATATCGCTGAGAAGGATTAGCAGATCTGCTTCGATAAGATTAAAAACATGTGCTGACAGCGTATCATTATCGCCGAATTTAATCTCTGAAACAGTAACAGTATCGTTTTCATTTATTACAGGGATTACATTCAGTTTAAAAAGGGAATCCATTGCGTTGCGGGCGTTTAAAAATCTTTTCCGGCTTCTCATGTCGTCTTCCGTGAGGAGGATCTGGCCGATGTTGTATCCGAGCTTTTCAAAACATTTTCTGTACTCGTTCATGAGTACAGCCTGGCCTACGGCTGCAAAAGCCTGTTTTTCGGGTATTGTGAGGTTATTCCGGCTGAGTTTTAAAACTCCCGCGCCGGATGATATAGCGCCTGAAGTTACAACAGCCACTTCATACCCCATTTTTTTAAGTTCAGCAATATCTGATGCAAATTTTGAAATCTTTAACGAAGAGATTGTACCGGATTCAGTTATTGATGATGAACCGATTTTTACTACAATCCGTTTAGTTCTCCGGAAAAAATCACTCCTCTTCATTGAGCTGCTCCATCATTTTTCTGATCTCAGAGTATAAAAGTTTTAATTTATCGTCGAGAAGTATGGAAATCGGAATTACATCGCCCCCCATCTCTTTGATTTTACCGGCAAGCTCCTCTTCGTCGATCAGATCTATTTTTGAAAGTATAATTTTACTTTTTCTGTTTAGAAGTTCCGGGTTGTAAGTTGTCAGCTCGCTCTTCAGAAGATCCAGGGTGTATTTAAGATCCTGTTCCGAGCAGTCAATTATATATAATATACACTTAACTCTTTCTATATGCTGAAGAAATGAGAGTCCAAGTCCGTGTCCAAGATGGGCACCTTCAATTATTCCCGGTATATCTGCAATTTTATAAACTACACTGTCGCTGTATTCTACTACTCCGAGATTCGGTGTAAGTGTGGTAAAGGGATAGTCCCCCACCTTCGGGTTAGCATTTGTTATCGCTCCCAGCAGTGACGATTTTCCGGCGTTAGGAAGCCCCACAAGCCCTATATCAGCGATTAATTTAAGATTCAGGTTAACAGTCAGTTCTTCGCCGGGAATCCCCGTCTGAGCGAATCTGGGAGTCTGGTGGGTTGCTGATTTAAAAAATGCGTTGCCGCGTCCTCCGATACCCCCTTCTGCTATTTTAAAAGGAACATCCTCTTCCAGGAGATCAACGATGATTTCATTAGTTTCGGCATTCATCACAACTGTACCGGGGGGGACTTTTATAATCAGGTCTTCGCCGTCCTTTCCATGCATATTCGCGCCGGAACCGTGTTCACCGTTCTTTGCCTTGTAAACCCTGTCGGAAAAAAAATGGGACAGATTGTAAAATCTTCTATCCGCTACAACGTAAACATCTCCACCTTTGCCTCCGTCACCGCCGTCGGGACCGCCATAGGGGATGTATTTCTCTTTTCTGAACGCAACAGAACCCGGTCCTCCATTACCAGCTTTTATATTTATGGAAATTACATCTGTAAATTTAGCCACTTTAAATCACTCCCTTAGAAAAACAAAATCGCGTATGAAATCATACGCGATAATAATTCAGTCATATTAAATTTCAATTGTAAATCAGGCTGCAGGATAAACTGATACCTTTTTTCTTTTTTTATCATATCTTTCAAAAGTAACATATCCATCAACTGTTGCGAAAAGAGTATCATCTCCGCCTTTCCCGACATTATTTCCGGGGTGTACTTTGGTTCCCCTCTGTCTTACGATGATTGTACCGCTTTTAACTAATTCGCCGCCGAATTTTTTTACTCCAAGTCTCTGAGCATTGGAATCTCTTCCGTTTCTGGTGGAACCGCCACCTTTCTTATGTGCCATAACGTAGCTCCTTAATCATTGACAAATTCAATTTTGAGTTTATCAGGATATTCACCATTGATCTCAAGTAATCCGATCAAGAGTGATTCAATTAACAATTTTAATCCTAGTTTATCTTCAGCAGAGACATCTTTCAAGTCTATTAAAGAGCTTAAAAAACCTTCACCTCTGTTTACCTGCTGTTTAATTTTTAAGACCCGATTAACAGTCAAAACAAAAGTCTGTGTAAGAACAGACACTGCGGAACAGAGAATATCGTTTCCCTTTTTATTTAAATCTGAATGACCGGATACTTCCAAATATAATGTGCTGCTATTGTTTAAATCAATTACTTCATTAAAAATTAAATTTTTAAAAATTACTGTTATCAAATTTAATTTGCAGTAACATCGCTGATTTTAATCTGAGAATAAATAGCTCTGTGACCTATTGTTCTTGTGTAGTTTTTTCTTTTTTTGAATTTAACACCAGATACTTTGTTACCTTTTATTTCACCAAGTACTTCAGCCTTAATCTGGACATTAGTCAGATATGGTGTACCTACTCGGACATCAGAATCATTTGAATACAAAAGGACTTTGTCAAGAGTGATATTGCTATCTGTCTTCTTTAATCTATCTACATTTACTACAGCATCTTTTTCAACTTTGTACTGCTTCCCGGCTATTTCTACTATCGCGTACATTTTATTATCCTTTCATTCAACTTAATAATAAGACTAAGAAGATATTCATCGTCTCAATTTGGGCCCACAAGGAATCGAACCTTGCACCTACTGATTATGAGTCAGCCGCTCTAACCTACTGAGCTATGGGCCCTGCAATTACTTTAGCCATATATCTCTATCACTTTTTTTATGTCAAGAAAATATTGTATAAAATCTTAATGAGACATAAAAAAGTTAATTCGATACAAATTTCGTTATATATGGATCGTTATCCCCATTCCCGAACAGCTTCTCTTTGTTCATCTGGTCTGCGTCGCTATAAGCTTCAATTATCCCGACAAAATGGATAACAATAGTGATAAAAAAGAGAAACCCTGTTAAGAGAATGTAGTTTTTATAGGCGACACTCCCCCTTTCTGCAAGCATGGTTTTAATCATAAAAAAACCGGTTGCCGTATAGCCTATACCTGCAGCGAGGCAGAATCCGGTCCCCTTTATATCATTATTCAGGTAAAAGTGCCCCCCTCCGGGCATAACTACCGACAAGAGGCATACCAGTCTTGGATTAACCTCATCGATTTTTTTTTCAGAACTCTCTTCTTTTGTCCGCGGCTTCTCTTCTTTCTTTTCTATAGGGAGTTTCCGGTCGGATTTGTCCATGCCGGAATTTTTTTTATCAGTATCACTTCCGGTTTTATCCGGTTTTATCTCGCCGAGAGTAATTGCAGAAACAGCAGGTACCAGATAAATACTCAATATGAATATTATGATTGTCGTAACAGAAATGGTTTTTTTCATAAATAATCTCTTTCCAATAGCGGGGTTACAGAAATGATACTCTGTTTCTACCCTCTTCTTTAGATACATATAAAGCTCTATCGGCTCTTTCTATCAGACTCTGTTTTGTCAAGTCTATAGATTGATCAAACTGGGCAACACCGACTGAAATTGTAACATGCAGAACCTCTTCGTTAAAACGCAATGTTGAAGATTCAACAGCTGACCGGATCCTTTCTGCAACAATTATTGCTTCATTTATATCAGTTTTAGGGAGTATAACAGCGAACTCCTCACCGCCATATCTGGCCCCTATATCTATTAATCGGATACTCTCCTTAAATACAGCAGCTACATTTTTTAAAACTTCATCTCCGGCGACATGGCCGTATGAATCATTAAATTTTTTAAAATGATCAATATCTGCCATAATAAGAGATAGAGGACGGTCATATTTAATCGAACGGTTAATCTCTTCAACAAGTATGGTCTGAAAATAATGATGAATTTTAAGCTTTGTCATCATATCGGTTGTTGCCATTTCATAAAGTCTCGCATTGTTTATGGCAATACCGGCCAGGGACGCAATGTTAAGTATGTATTCGACTTCAGATTCGCTGAACTCCTCGTCATTAATTCTATCACCAAGTATAATTATTCCGTTTATCTCACCCTTGCTCATTAGAGGGACAAGAATATCGGGCTTGAGAATATTCATTATATCTGAAGCCTCATCTTTGATGTCGTTGATTATTTCATCGCTTGTGTAGCATCTGTAATCGTTTTCAATGAATTTAATCAGCGGAGAATTTATCGGAAATGAATATTCCATGCTGTGGTCGAGATCGAAACCTTTATAATTCCTGTGAAGAGTGAATTTATCACCACCAAGGACTTTAACAAGAAAAATACCCGCATTAAGGAGCTGGAGCTGTCCCATGCATGTGAGTAGAATGGAGTCGATAAGAATATTATAATCGAGTGTTGAATTAAGACCTTTGCTTATCTCTATAAGCTGATGCAGATCATAAATTTTTTTCTCATACTGTTCAATAAGCGGAGGGAATTTTATATCGCTGTCAAATTTATCAAAGGAGTCCATTATATGCCTCACATTATTATTCAGAATAAGAGAAAATTTATACTTAAAACGGATGTTATCTGTTTAAACTGTTGTTACTATTATTACTTAATCCTGAGAAGTTTTCAATAATTTTCAATCCCGATCTGTGACTTTTTTCAGGATGAAACTGCGATGCAATAAGATTATTTTTACCTACAATACACGGGAAAACATTACCGTAATCGGAGGTTCCTATTACCCAGTCAGAATTTTCCACTTCCGGATAATACGAATGAATGAAATAAAAATATGACAGATCATCAATACCGTTTAAAAATACCGATTCTTTTTCCAGTTTAACCTGATTCCAGCCCATATGCGGGACTTTAAGATTGTCGTGATTGAATTTAACAACTCTTCCCGGTATTATATCCAGTCCTTTTGTGTATTCAAATTCATCACTCCCTGAGAACAGCAGCTGATAACCAAGGCAGATTCCCAGAAAACAACCGTTGTTTTCGATATAGTTTTTAAGAGGAGCAATCCAGTTATTCTTCTCAAGATTTTCCATTGCCTGCGGAAATGCCCCGTCACCGGGAAGTACAACACCCGATGATTCATATATTGAATCAGGATTAGTGCTTACTCTGACTTTATCTGTAAAGAGTTCAAAAGCTTTGGTGACAGAGCGGAGGTTCCCCATTCCGTAATCAATTACTGTAATCATTATATAGTGCCCTTCGTTGAAGGAATTGCGCCTTTGAGAGATTCATCTATCATACAGCTGTTATACAGCGCGATTCCAAGCGCTTTAAAAATGGACTCATGTATATGATGCCTGTTGTCCCCATATTTCTGTTCGATATGAAGATTGATTTCGGCATTATCAGAAAAGGACCTGAGGAATTCCAGAGTAAGCTCTTCGCTGTAATCTTTTATGTACCCCTTTAAATCTGATCCGGAATACTTAAAAAAGGGTCTCCCTGATACATCAATGGCCGCAAGTGTAAGAGCATCATCCATGGGGATAATCACATGACCGAATCTTTTTATACCTGATTTATTCCCCAGGGCTTCTTTAAATGCCTTCCCGAGACAGATACCTACATCTTCAACCGTATGATGGTCGTCCACATGTATATCACCTGTACATTTTATTTCGGCTGAGAATCGCCCATGGCGAGACATGGAGTTCAGCATATGGTCAAAAAATGGAACTCCTGTCTGTATATCCGATGAAACAGTATTATCGAGATTAATTGCAATTCTGATATCTGTTTCGAGGGTTTTACGTTCTACAATAGAAATCCGGTCCATCTATGTTATCATCCTTGAATTTATAATTTATAACATTGTATAATTACATCAGTTTTTAGTCCTTAACTATTGTAGTCGAAAAATAATCTATTTTCTACGCCGCTGAAGAAAGCGAAAATATAATGTTTCTTTTTTTCACTAAAATGCATGTTCAGGATAATCATTGTAATTACATACTGCTATGTTATGATATAATATAGTTTTTCAGTCAAGTCTTAAAACTGCATCAGGTAGTAATGAATAATTAAATATTGTATTCGTATGTGAAAAGACGGTAACTCCCTTTAAAAAATGAAAAAAAGTAGATATGTCTCCCGGCTATCTGCGGTTTGAATATAGACAGACTGTCCGTCTTTATCCTGGTAAAATTTCCGGATAGTGTATCCATGATGTACAGGGTATCCGTTCCATTTAAATTCATGAAAAATGTGAATGTGTGATTATTGACCCTGTTCAGGTCTGATATTTTACGTTCTGAGGAGAAAATACTTTTACTCTCACCGGTGCTTAAGTCCAGCTCTGTGATACTGCTTTTATCTGATTCTGAAACATAATATGCTTTATTATTAAGTATCAGAGGTGAGTAATTTTTCCCCGATTCTGTGAGGATGTTAAATTGATCAGTTTTAATATCGAAAGTATAAATATCACTGTGTGAACCGCACCGGGCAGAGAATATAAATTTTTCTTTATCCGAATATTTTACTTCATCAATAAACAGATAAGGGAGATGTATTTCTTTCAAAATTTTTTTCTCAGGAATATTATATATCAGTAATTTACTCCCTTCAGTCAGAATTTCTATTACTGCAAAGCGGCTTTTGCCGAGAAATATGAGTCCATTAAATGAACTTTGAGTTCCGGTTTTTTTTAGAGGAATCATCTCTCCGTCTGATTGATTTTTTATAAATATCCGGTATTGATTATCTTTTACCTGCAATAATGCAATTTGACCTTCATCAGAAACAGAATAGAAAGAGTCTTTATAGTCATCGCTCATATGAATAAGTTTTATTTCAGCATCAGTTGTTTGCCGGCACCCGGATTTATACAGAAGAAGCCAGGAGTTAAATTCTCTTTCTATCGTTTCTGCGGAATCGCCTGTAATCATGGTAATGGAATTAAATGGACCTTTATAATAAACTGCATCTTTTAAAGATTGTATGAGAACTTTTTTGCCGTAACGGGAAATTATAAAATCGATAAAAGCCGAGTAAACCAGCTGCTGTTTAGCTGGATTTATTGAAGAAATTTTGTTCACACTGACAGGAGTTATTTTTTCTATATTAACCAGATCATTAAGCATTATATTTTGAAACTGTCTGTCCATTACCGGATATTGGCGAAGTGCCTGGATAAGTAAAGTTCACTTTTAATGCGGTTATAATCTCCCCCCGGATAAATAGAGATAACTTCATAATTCTGGTTGAATTCATCAGCCGGCATCATATTGCTGAGATCTTTTGTGATTTTGATATGAATTTTTTCAAGGGGGTCGATTTCTAAAAAACGGGAAATTGTATCATATATTGATTCAAGATCTGATGATAATTTAATTGCAGGATTGCTTTCGCTGATGTTATAATTTATAATAAAGTGAGATGATGTGAGAGTCCTGAGGGAATCGACGGCAAAAGCGCTTCCGGAGAGGAGAATGATTATTATAGTAAGCAGGAGTCCGGAAGAAACGTTTTTTTTCATTATAAAGTTTAAAGATCGCCGAGAAAATAAAGTGATTTAATCTCCTCTGCACTGACCCGTCCTTCATTGATGATATCAAGTTTATCACAGCTGACATCAATTAAAGTCGGCAGAGAATGATTTTTATTGAATTCATCAATTATCAGAATTGAACAGTTGTCTTTATATCTCCTTTGGATATCTTTACCGCAGAATATCATTTTTCGCCCGGAAGATCTTGCAGGTGTATAAACAATGGGCATTCCTACTCCATTTACAATATCGAGTATATATTTATGTCTCGGCATTCTCATAAAAAGATTTGATTCGGAATTGCATGACCGGTTTTTAAGCTGTACAATAACTTCACCGGGCCATACTCTTTTCAGAAAATTATATACAAATTTATCAACTAGAGCCATCTCCTCAAGCATCTTAAAATTTGAAATTATAATTTCAATATTATCCTCTGTACCGCCAGAGATGCTGATCATCTCATCTATGATATCATCCCGTCTTAATCCTACTATTCCATATACAGAATCTATGGGCAGAATTATAAGTTCTCCTGATTTAATGGATCTTATTATGTTTTCTACGCAATTCGCAGGAATAGATCCGTCTTTTTTCAGTTTTTTTACATCATGAACCACATGTTGAATTTTACTGGCTTGCATCATCACATAATCTCTCCCTGCAGTAATTAATACCGTTTAAGAGGTTATGAATTATACGCCCTGCAACATTATCTTCACATATCTGGAAATGGCTGTAATGCTGATGAAGGCATTTGATATTATCAATCTCTTTAATACCGCCGATCCCTGAATTGAGAATTTTTGTATTAAATTCGATAGAACTTATCTCTCCGAATTCACGTGAATACAAATTCCTTCTCAGATAATAATAGTTAGCATGCGCATTTTTCATAAGCTCGATCAAGCTTCTATCGGAGTTGATTAAGCTTGTCACCTTCTTAATATAACCATTAGATTCAAAATCGTGTATCTTTTTATTTAAAAAAGGGCATGTTAGCCAGAGAGGATTTGATATTGCCATAAAATTAAGTTTTTTTTTGCCGCCAGGTGAGGTATTTTCGACTGGATTCAGTAAGATTATAGCAGGATAACCGTAAACGCATTTTCTGACTATGCCTGTCATATTGACAGAGTCAGTATTAAGCTGCCATTTTATAACATTTAAATCATTCTGGTCGAAATCAGTTAAAATCTGATCCATCATTCAACTCATCACTATTATTATTTTTTAAGAAATGGTAAAACAGAACCATGATGGAGATTATAATCCATATTATCCTTAAATGATCCAGGCTTATAAAAGGATCATCATTATCAAAATCAGGTCTGGAAATAATCTCTTTTTCTGAATCTTTGAAATATACAAGCTTTCCGGTTTTGTAAACAAAACCGGAGCCCATAATGTCATTATCACGGTAAAGACCCGATCTGTAATTTCCACTCTCTTTTTGAAGAAAATCATTCTCTTTCTTTATATAATCAATTTTTGCATTTAACCGATCATATTTTTTGTTCAATTCTCTTCTTTCAAGAATTCCGCTTTCGCTGAATATGAAAATATAAAGACCTGACAGTAAAAAAATTATAAGAAAAGTTTTAAATCTCTCTTTCTTACGCAAGATTATAAAAAACCTCTTTCCCTTTGTAAATGGCCATACTTCCAAGTTCCTCTTCTATACGGAGAAGCTGGTTATATTTGGCAATCCGGTCTGTTCTTGATGCTGATCCGGTTTTTATCTGTCCTGTATTAAGTGCAACTACAAGATCGGCAATTGTCGTGTCTTCTGTTTCCCCTGATCTGTGTGATACAACGGCTGTGTATCCTGCTCTCTTTGCCATCTCAACAGCCTGGATTGTTTCTGTAAGCGTCCCGATCTGGTTGAGTTTTATAAGAATTGAGTTGGCAGAACCTTCTTTGATTCCGCGCTTCAGACGCTCTGTGTTGGTAACGAAGAGATCATCCCCCACTACCTGAACTTTTGATCCCACAGCTTTTGTGAAGTTTTTAAATCCATCCCAGTCGTCCTCTGCAAATCCGTCTTCTATTGATATTATCGGATAAGCACTGATCAACTTCTGATAAAATTCAATCATCTGATCGCTTGTTCTTTCACTTTTATCGCTTTTTGAGAAAACATATTTCTTTTTCTTTGAATCATAAAATTCACTGGCGGCCGGGTCAAGTGCAATCATAACATCTTTACCGGGCTTCAGACCGGCAATTTCAATTGCTTTTACAATCAGTTCAAGAGGTTCTTCATTGGATTTTAAACTCGGAGCGAATCCCCCCTCGTCACCAACGCTTGTTGCATATCCTTTCTCTTTGAGAACACCCTTTAATGCATGGAAGATCTCTGCTCCCATTCTGAGAGCTTCTCTGAAATTTGAAGCACCGACAGGCATTGCCATGAACTCCTGCATGTCAACATTTGAATCGGCGTGTGAGCCTCCGTTGAGAATATTCATCATAGGAACAGGGAGTTCGCAGGAATTAACTCCGCCGATATATCTGTATAAAGGCATATCAAGAGCGTTTGCAACTGCCTTGGCGCAGGCCAGTGAGACTCCAAGAATCGCATTTGCGCCGAGATTCCCCTTGTTCGCAGTACCGTCAAGTTTTATAAGAGTGTTGTCTATTTCAATCTGATTCATCGCATCCATATCAAGAAGAGCTTCAGTGATTGTTTCATTGATATTGTTTACTGCTCTTAAAACTCCTTTGCCTGAATAGCGTTTCTTGTCACCATCTCTGAGTTCAACTGCTTCATGTTCACCTGTAGAAGCCCCTGATGGTACAGCTGCACGTCCCACTGCCCCTGAATCGAGTTCCACATCCACTTCAATTGTCGGATTTCCTCTTGAATCGAGTATCTCTCTTGCTATTATGTCTGTAATAAACGTCATTGTAATCTCCTTTTCTTAATTTGTTGATTTTGTCATACCGGAAGTCCGGATTATATTCTTTAAAACATACCGCAGTATATCCATCAGACTTCGGGGTCTGTTTTTTACAATAGATTTTACATTAAATATCACTATTTATTCCTTAACTTTACTAAAGTAAAAAAAGTTGTATTATCCTCGCCGCCTTCGGCTGCGGGAATCTATAATTTTTATTTTTTTACAATAAAAATTGTATTCAGGAATAATTACTGATTATATAAACATTTTTTAACTTAAGAACTGTTAGTAATTCATTAATAAAAACTACTCTTTTAATCAAGTTTTTATTTAAATATAATTATACAGTACAGAAATTTTTATATCTTTCACGTGCAATAGAGTATATATCACGAACAAGGCCCTGAGGGTCATCAAGGTATTTAGTCATTCTTGAAAAAATCATGCTTCTAACCATGCTTATATTTATAGTTGAAGCCCCCAGCAGAACGTTTATCTCCCGCTCTAATGAAGCATACGAATCTTCAGAGTGCTCAATTTTAAGACCGATAATGTTTTCCTGCATCTGTCTATGTTCCAGTTCCAGTTCAATGAGCTCTCTTGATTTCCCTTTTATCCGGGAAAAGACAATCAACGAGGGGAGATTCTGTTCATAACTGTCCGAGAGCAGGTGTTCTTCAAGTTCATTATCATAGTTAAACAGAACAAGGAGCGATTCAAGAGTTGAGCCGTAAATCGAGTATTGAGGTTTGCTCAGGATCCCCTCTGCAGGATTAAATGCTATCGAGTTATGTGCTGTAAAGGTATTGGAGCCGGCTTCACCCCGTCCGATATAAAGAATATCATCATTTTTGTAATCCATTTCAGCCATAATTTTTTCAATTGCAAGACTCCGCCTGTTTGCTGAAACAAATTTGATTATATCACCGGTGAAAATTTCCCTGTTGTTGACAACAGCTTTTTTATATTCCGTGGCGAGCAGGTTTATTTTACTAAGCCCCATCCTTTTCATATATTCTATTGAAATTTCAAAGGGGATTGCCGTCAGTACCAGGGGATTGAATTTTTTAATGTGTCTTATAAATCCTTCCGAACCGGGGAATAGTCTTGCTTTTCTCCCTATTGTTGAAATACATTCAACGGGAACACCTTTAAATAAAAAATCGGGGTAATAAACTGCCAGTTTAAAAAAAGAAAATGGGATATCACCCTCTTCTGAAATTTTTCTGTTGTTCTTATCGATGATACCTTCAAGTTTTGTTATATCCTGGTCGAGAAGAACTGCGTCTATGAGATTGTTGTAATCACCAAGTTCAAGAAAATCCCCCAGTCCCAGAAATATTTTCTTCGGCCGGGTGAGCAATTTTGCGGTTTCCTGTATAAATGTTTTTTTATCAAGGATATGATGCTCATAAGCCTGATCAGGTCCGTTATTAATTATCAGTTCGTATGTGTTTTCTTTTTTATTCATAGCTGTTTTTATTGAAATCAACTTCAGAAAAAATCTGAATGATCAGTACCTCTTTTTTTTATAAAGTCTGTAACTGACCGGTTGATTCAGGTACAGAAATAATTCTCTATCTTCTATCAATTGTAACTACTCAAAAGCCGATGATGGATACCAGTCAAGCCCCCGCACCCCCGGAGGGCCAATGAATTCTGCTTTGCCCCATCCGGAGGTGCGGGAGCTTGTATGGTGTGAATATCTTTATAACACCAAAAAAAAGAACGGCTAAATATAAATAACCGGGTTATTTAAAATATAATTTGACAGCATTTTTAATCAAGAAAAAATAAGCAAAAAATTTAATAATCAGAAAAAGAATAATGAAAATAAAAAAAATTATAACAATTTTATTCCTTGTTATCATTCAATTCTCATGCAGCAGGGAATATATTAAACCCGTTTCTGTAAAGAGAAATTTTTCAGGTGCTCTATGGGTCGTTCGTCACAGCATCTCTACTCCGCAGAAAATAGATAAATTACTTAATACTATCAAAGGTACAAATATTAAGCATTTGATTGTACAGGTAAGAGGGAGAGGTGACGCATATTATACCTCTTCATATGAACCGGCGGCGTTTGATGTCCCCGAAGGTTTTGATCCTCTGGAATATATTATTGATAAAACCCGTAAAAGCGATGTTAAAATTCACGCCTGGGTTAACGTCTCTTTTGTCTTAAATGCAGAAGATTATCCACCCGGTGAAAAACATATTGTATCAAAAAAACCCCATTGGGTGACGCACGATCAGACCGGAAGATCAATATCTGAATATTCAAAAAAAGAACTTGATGATAATCTTGTCGAGGGGTTATTTCTTGATCCTGCAATACCTGAAGTAAAGGATTATATAGTGGGCATTGTAGATGATATTCTATCCCGATACTCAGTTGATGGTATTCATCTGGACTATGTCCGTTACCCATATTCCGGATATAATTCTTATAAAAAAAAGCATCTTAATGATTTCGGATATAACCCCATCGCAAGAGAAATTTTTAAAAAGATGCACGGAACTGATCCTGTGGATATAGATCGTTTTCAGGATTCAAGAGAGAAGAGACTTTTTGACAATTTCAGAGAGAATCAGATTACTGAAATTGTCAAAAGAATAAATAAAACAGTAAAGTCTAAAAATGAAAATATTGTTTTTTCAGCGGCGGTTATGCCGAGACATGACTGGGGAAAAAAAGTCTATTTTCAGGATTGGCCATTATGGCTTGATAACAACTATATAGATCTTGCATGTGTTATGAGCTATAGTAACGGCATACCCGGATTTAAAAATTATATAAAATATGCAGATGATACCCGTCATAATAACAGAATATTTATGGGGATAAGCGTAAAAAAAACTACCAGACTTAAGAATGCAGCTGAGCAGATAGATCTGGCATATGAAAATAATATGAGAGGTTATTCCATTTTCAGTTTTGATCATGAAAAGAATTTTATAAGGAACCTGAGTAAGCTTATTGAATATGAAAGAGCCATACACAAATACTGATCATCTTTTTCTTTAAGATTATCCGGATAAAAAAAAGAGATTGCATTATTATTATTTAACTTGCATTTTTTTAAATTCATTTGTACTCAATATTTCATGATAAAAATTTTAGAGGTGTGATTGTGAGATTTTCTATATTAGTATGCCTATTAGCTTCATTTTTTTTATTAAAGACTGATTACATCAATTCGAAAGATATAATTACAGGTAAGGTCGCTGATATTAATAAATCAAAAGGCGAAATTCTAGTTAATATTACATCCGGTAGTAAAATTATGATTGGAGATAAGCTTTATATTAAAGCAGGTAATAAATTTATAGCTCTTGAAGCTTTTTTTCCTATGATGACATCTGTAAAATGCCGTGTTTCAAAAAAAGAAATGGAATCTATTAATTTAATCAAAAATGGTGATTCTGTTTATTCCAGCATAGGAAATGATGAACCTGTCGCAGTTTCAAGCTCAAATTTTGATATTAAAAATTATATTAAGAATCAAATGGTACGGATCAAGAGCGGATCTTTCAGCATGGGGTCTTCAATAATAGAGTTCGACAGAAATGATGATGAGTCCAGCCATGAAGTATTTGTAACTTCCTTTATGATCAGCAGGTATGAGGTAACTCAAAAACTATGGCAGGCGGTTATGGGCAGAAATAACAGTCAGTTTAAAGGAGACAATCTTCCGGTTGAAAACATCAGCTGGTATGAATGTATAGAATTCTGCAACCGGTTAAGTAAACTATCAGGATTAAAACCTTATTATAAAATAAACATGGATAAAAAAGATCCCGGTAATGAAAATGAGGAGGATCAGCTTAAATATACAGTTATCTGTGATTTTGAAGCAAATGGATATAGGCTGCCGACAGAAGCTGAATGGGAATATTCATGCAGAGGAGGGACTTCTTCAGCAACTCATTACGGAATGGGTATCTCAGGGAGTGACGCTAATTTTAACGGAAACTATTCTCACAATACTGCAATTTCACTTACGGGATTTTCAATTTCAGGGCAATACCATGCAAAGACCGTCGCTGTTGGTTCATATGAACCGAATAATTTCGGATTATTTGATATGCACGGAAATGTTCGGGAATGGTGCTGGGACTGGTATAATTCTTCATATTCTTCAGATGATTCCCCGAAGGGAGCTGAATCCGGCTCACACAGAGTTATTAGAGGGGGAGATTGGGAGAGCAGAGGTTTAATGTTGAGATCTGCCAAACGGCAATATATGATCCCTTCAGAAAAAGATAAGACAACTGGATTTAGAGTTTGCAGAAATGCCGAATAGAATAATAATAATGCTTATTTAATAAAAAAAGGGCTAACCATTATTCATGGCAGCCCTTTTTTATTACAGAAAAAAAATTATTTCTGAGATTTGTACATATCACCTTTGATATCATAGCCTATCTGGCCAATCAGCCCTATTGACCATCCTGTAGAATAGACACTTGCGTTCATCATGAAATCGCCGTTATTCTGTCTTTGAGCATCAGCAACCGCTTCGTCAATTTTAGGATATCCGCCGATTGGGAAACCTAGTATTAATAGTGATCTTGTTTTACCGATTGCATCTTTTTTAACAAGTGAACCACTATTGATGTTTTTTGCATCATAAGTACCTGTTGCTAATGCAGAGAAGTTACCAAGATGCTGACTGCATGCAGAAAGTGCTACTACAAACGCAAGCATTACACAAACAAAAACCTTTTTCATTAATGTTACTCCTATAATTTTTATATTTTTTACAGGCTGAATAAGCCAGTAATATGCTTAATTACATAGATTTATAGTTTCGATAGAATATTGGGATTCGATTCTATTTATCTCCTTACCATTCAAGTAAAAAATCTGGCTGGATTTTTCCGGGAAAAATGTATTATTGTCAAGCTTTCTGAAATCATTATACAGAACTTCAAATACGGCAATTCCGCCGGAGCTTAACCTTATTCTATCAATTTTTAAATCTTTTATATTTACTTCAGCTTTAAGATTTATATTATCTTTATCGTAAGTAATTATCACGGTATTTTTATCGGGATAAACAATTCTGGAATATTTCATATCAGTTTCAAGAAAATAATATGGGTCTATACCAATATTTACCGGGAGTCCAAGTTTTAATCTCATATCATCAGAATCGTTATAAATTATTGTCTTCCCCGGATTGGATTTATCCGTATAGTTAATTTTATTGTTACTCAATAAGTATTCTGAAAGAATCTTTTTATTTTGAAATTTTGTTATTTTGCAGCCGATTCCGTTATTGTAGGATATCATATAGTTTATAGTGCTTTTTGCACCGGAATTTTTAATACTGAGTGTTCCATTAAAAGAGCAGATGTTGCCCCCCAGGTAATAGTATTTGTTGAATATTTTTTCATTTGATGAATCAGATTTACCACACCCTGATATTAAAATTGAGAATAAAAATAAAATATATATATTCTTTTTATGCATAAAATGCCCTATCGCTTATGAATTATATGAATCTTGATTTTGTTTTTTTATAGGGAAGTATTAATTGATGAAATAATAATCAAATTAATTATTACTAAAAAATTTTTAAAACATTCTCAAATACATGTCAAGCTCTTTTATAAAGGGTGTTGTTTATTTTTTTTTTAAAAGATTGTTGTTCAAAATAACGAATCAAGTAGTCGAATATTAAACATATGTGGAATGAGGCAGGTGCTCATAAGCCGGTAATTTAGCTCTTCGTTGCAAACTTGATCCGGTGAGAGATTACCTCCGGTATTTTTGAGCAGTTATCGAAGGGGGTACAATTAGTATTGAAATTGATTCTGTCACCTTAGATTATTGTAATATTTTTTTAAACAGATAAATAATACTTCATGTTTTAAATTCGGTACAGTTGTATTCAGCCTCTTCTACTCTGAATTTTGCATAGGTGAATTCACCCTCAGGCATACTCCATACAGCTTCGGCATATGCTGTTATTTTTCTTCCATTAATATCTTTATACTCATGCACCGGAGTTGACCATCTGTAATTATGGTATGTTTTTCCATCGGCTGACAGAAACCGGTCATCAGACACAAAATTTTTCAGCTCCCCCTTCTCATTGAAATAAAGTGTTGCAGAGATTGTTATACCGTTGTGAGTAAACCGGCCGATGGCTGTAAGAGCATCAACAGGTTCCCATTTAATATTTTTATCTATCAACGCTGAAGGCGCCAGTAGGCAGATATCGTTGAATAGAGTTACATTTTCACTCTGATTCATTTTATCACCACGGGCATCTACAACCTGAAGAATTGAAGCGATTTTTATCTGCATTACAGCACTGTTGTCAACATACGCATGGAGTCCATCAAAAGGTATTCCATACATACTTGATTTTATATAGAATAACCTGGCAGGATTATTAATAAAATTGTACTGTCTTGAAGAGATGTTCATCCATTCAGCTGATAAATCTCTTCTCATGCTGCCTTCGAAATTGACTCTGAAATTTTTAATGGCCGGTTTCCCGATTGAACCGGTATAGCGAAGGTACATTTTTACAGGTTTCGGGAGATGCTGAATATCTTTTTCAGTTACAATAATATTATCTTCTGTATGGATTAATCTTTTTTTAACTTCAGTTTTATAGATATTTATATAACTGGATGGGAGAGAATTCATAATAGAGAATATTACCGGAATCAGAATAATCAGATTTGCAGCTGTCCCGAATTTTGCATCGTTCCAGTTCTGTATAATCAGTATTTGTGAAAGTAAAACAGCTGCGGCTGCGATTACCCACCATGAATCTTTTTGTAAAAGAATGAGAAGGAAAACTGCAGCAAATAGCAGAGCTGCTGTAAGCCAGATGAGTCCTGAGGTTTTAGAAATTGTACCGGTAAGCTGGTGAACTCCCGACGGATTAAAGGCCTTTGCAAATCCGATTAAATGAATAAGTCCGTGAATAATTATTATAAATAATAAAAGAATTTTCACAGTGCACCTCTTATTATCATTTTAGAAAAAAGTGACTAATATAATTGAAACTGTTGAGTCTATTCTTGCAGGTCCATTTATATTTTCAATAATTTTTCAGTAATTATTCCCTGAAGAGTTTAGTCATTCTTAAAAGATTTTTTTTGAATGTATTCAGTTCTTCAAACGAAAATTCATGTTCAATTTTTTTATTAATTTCAGCAATGACTCTTTTTGCATCTTCTGTTTCATTCAGACCGGCATCTGTAATGGCGATATTTATTTCGCGTCTGTCAGTTATATTCATCTTTCTGATTACAAGTCCCGATTTTTCCAGTCTGTCTATACTTCTTGTTATTGCGGAATTATCAGTCTCCAGTTCCATGCTAAGCTCTCCCATAGTCTGCATATTCCTGTTTTTGAGAAGAAAAAGAATACCAAGCTGCCCGGGGGTTACTTTTAACCCGGCTTTGATAAGCTGTTGTTTTACATAAATGCTGACAGCATTTTCAGTTCGAGTTATAAGAAAAAAAAGCCGGTTATCCATGAGTTCTCCATATATTTATATAGTTTTAATTATATTCAGAGAGGACCACTCTCTGCCGGAAATTTTTGTCCATAGGTTTTTACCGGGGAAAAGCTTTCTATTGATATCTTCATGCGGCAGTCCGGTTTTTTCAAGATATCTGACCTGTTCCTGAATCTGCAGAAAATAGTCGAGTTTGGCTTTCAGTTTCTCTTTCCCGTTATGATGTATACCTGAATGACCGCAGAATACAGTTTTAAAGTCAAGTTGAAGTAAGTTTTTAATTGAGTTAATTGCATCACTTATATTTTCATCTTTGAAAGCTACCAGCTGTCTGCGGCTTACATAAAGATCACCGGTAAAGAGCCAACCCATTTTTTTTTCATGAAACACCATGTGATTATTATGATGCCCCGGCGCCTCAATAACATCAAGTCTGTATCTTCCGGTCTCAATAAACAACGGCATGGGATCTGCATCGAATCCATCCCTGTTTCCCCATACGAGTCTGCGATATAGCGGAATTGATGTTTTAACAGCTGCTTCAGAGATAGAATCATTATGCAGGTAGACGGGTATATTAAGATTTCGTTTAATCCATGATGCTGCGCCTGTATGATCTTCGTGAACATGTGTTATTGCGGCACATGAAATTTTTTCTTTATTCAGAACTCTTTTGAGTTTACTCAAGGTATTGGCTGAACCTGTATCTATTAGAATACCATCAACGATATAAAGGCAAATTTCAAGCTGATACGGGAATATCCCTGATTTTAATGTGATAGAAGTTAAACCGGTATCGTTATTTTTTATAAGCATAATCTTCTCCCTTCTGTAAAACTTGACAAGACAATATTTGACTAGTCATATATTGTCAATAAAAATTCTTTTAAGAATAAATCTGAAATATATTTCAATTTAATTTTATTAATAATAAATGATTTTATCACAACTGAATGACTGGATGACTCCTTAGTCATTCGTATTCTTTTCCGGCAGGAATATGTTAAAGAATTAAATCTTAAAAATAGTATTATTTTAAAATAGAAACGTCATGGTTTTAATAAGTGCCATTATGCAGGATTATTATTCAAGCATTTTTGCTGCCACTCTTGATATGGATGAATCGGATTTAATATTCAATGGAAATGCATATATTTCAAATTCTTTATCTATAAGATTTTCCAGATTTGTTAAATTTTCAATTATCATAATATCATTTTCAAGGAGTAATTTGTGAACGGGATATGGTTCATTATCAGGTGAAGGCAAATCGAATCCAGTCATCTTTATTTTTCTGGAAACCAGAAATTCTGCAAGTTCAACATCAATAACGGGATGATTGGTGAAATAATCTTTACTGCCGTATTTGCTGTCATGTCCTGTATAAAACAGCACTATGCAGTTTTCTTTAATCAGACTGTTGAAATCCTCCTTATACTCTATTATATTCTGACCTCTGACATCTATAAGTACAGCAGAACCGCAGAATCTGTTTAAATCGTAATCATTGATAAACTTTTTATTTTCTGTCAGATGCATCGGCGCATCAATATGGGTCCCGGTATGAAGACCTGTTTCAAGTCTGAAAAGATTAAAACTATCTCTCTCCAGGTACTTCTCCTGTAATAAGATTGTTGGAGAATCAAGAGGGTGAATTTGAATATCGTTGCCAATCGGATAACTCAGATCTAATAATTTCATAATTATTTTTTATTTATTCAATTGTCCGCAGATTTAACTTTCTTTTTTTTAGGTTTCGGTTCGGGTAGTTCTTCTTCGGTAATACTTATAAGATCGCTGATCCATTCCCTGTCTTCAAATTTATCTTCAATGAGAAAAGATAGTTTAGCGCCGGGATAAGCCGGAGCCTCTACCGGCTCTCCGATAAATGTTCTCCCCCCTGCTGTGGGTTTTACAAACAGCTTATTATCGCAGATAAGGGCCACTACCTTATTATCTGCATAAACTGCATATTCTCCGAACATCTTTTTTGAGGTAATCGTTTTCCGGCAGGTGATCTGGTCCACAATAAAATCTACAAAAGACTGATCTGATGACATATATTCACTCCTTTATTATCAACTATTTTTCAGCTATAACAAGCATTTCATAATCTTCAGTTGCAAGTTTATCATCTCTTGAATAAGCTCCCAGCTTTGCTCCGTAAATATCTATTGTTTTAAATCCCAGCGATTTTAACAGCCACGTAATTTCAGAAGGTACATAATATCTTTCATTGCAGTTCAGTTCTTTAACTACGCCGGAATCATCTTCAATTGTTGTTATATTTATATCTCTGAAAGTCATTAGATCAAATGTGTTGCCGCTGTATACTGCATTGCCATCTTCTGTTGATGAGGCGAGAAAATCCTTCACTGAGTGAAAAAGCGGAAAGAGTCCGTTGAGAGTTGTAAAGATAAGTTTCCCGTTATTTTTTAAAGTTTCCGCAGCATTTCTGAGAATTTCATAATTCATCTCATCAGTCTCCATTAAGGGGAATCCTCCTTCGCAGAGCATTATTGCAAGGTCAAATTCATCTTTAAAGGGGAGATTCCTTGCGTCATGTTTAAGAAAAGTTATATCCAGATTTAAGGCGGAAGTTTTCTCTCTTGCCCGGTTAAGCTGAGAATCGGACAGATCTATCCCCGTTACATTGTATCCCCGTCGGGATAACTCAATGGCATGCCTGCCGGTACCGCAGCCGATATCTATAATTTTTAGTGACTTATTGAAACTTATCTCTTTTTCAATAAAATCACACTCCCCCGATGTCCCCTTAGTGAAGTTTTCATTATCATATTTTCTGCCGTAGTTCTCGAAGAGAGTTTCGTACCATTGCTTCATTATTTTACCTCTTGCAATTTTACCATAATCCAGTGAGTCCGGGCAATATCATTTTACAGATTATAACAATTCATTATAAGTTCCTGAAGCCTGGATACAAAACGGGCCGCAGGCGCTCCATCAATTACATCGTGATCTATGAGTGTAGTCATTTGTAGAAATTTCCGGGTTTCAATTTGCTGATTAATTATGGCCGGTTTTTCAGTTATTGATCCAATGGCAAAACAGACCGGATGAATACTATATGGAATTATCCATCCGTTAACATTACCTGTCATTCCAAGTGATGTGACAATAGCAGTTCCCATCATTTTTTTTACTCTGAAGGGATTCAATAATACTATTTTCCAGATAGTTAATCTTATAAACTGTGGGAGCATTAAAAACATATCGAGAAAAAAATTGTTTTTTTTCTCTTTCAGAACATAATTATTTTCATTATCGATCAGCTGATTTTTAGCACTTTCGATTTCGTTGTATATTTTATGAATATCTTTATTATTAACCTCTCTTATGACGAGAGGCAGAGGGACGGGAGTGCCGTTAACATCTTTTTCTACAACAATGGTAATGTCAACATCATCAAAAATAATCAGCCTGCGTCGTCCTTTCTTTAAAGAATGAATCTGTTTATGCTCAAATATAGCCTGACCGATGCACTTAATAATCCATGAAGTAAAAGAAATCTTATCTCCATCGCTCTTTTTACTTTTTATTTTTTCACGAGCTTCAGTAACATCTATTTCAAGAAGAGCTTTTACATGATGTTTCTGAAGACCCAGCTGTCCGATATCACCTGTAAATATTCTGCTCGAAGGAAAAGTCTGAATTGTATAATCTTCTTTTTTCCCCATCTATAATTACCTGCCGGATTATTTCAAATTGTGATTTCTGAATGTACGATTTTTGCAGTTTGTCGTACTGTACCTCTCTAATATTACAATTGTATTGGTTCTTCAAGTATAATTTATATTCAGTTGCTATTACTATATATAATTTTTAGTGTTAAAAAAATAATTATATATCCCATCCGTTTTCGGCGGCGGGGATAATAGAACATTTTTCTTTATAAAAGTTAACGAATAAATACTGATTTATATTTAACTTAATTCTATTTTTTTATACTCAAAAATTAAGTAATAAAATTTGTTTTTTATTACTATGTTATTAAACTTAATAAAAAATAATAATGGAGGATGATTATGGGATACTGGGAAGAAGTCAGGGATGTTGTTTTAAAAGGTGTTGATATGGCAGTTGAGGGAGTTAAAGATGGCGCGGCTAAAGCTGTGGAGAAAGGGAAAGACGGTGTGACCTATACGCAGCTTAAAACCAATCTCTTTGTAGAACATAGAAAACTTCAGACTATTCTGGCTGATCTTGGGGATCATACCCGTGATTTATACAGGGAAAAAAAAGATATTTTCTCCGATCCCGTTATTACTGAAATTATGGGGAAACTGACAAAGGTGGAAGATGAATGTAAACGCCTGGAGAGTGAAATTCAAAAACTCGGGTTTGAAACTAAAAAATAATAGAACAGCTGCAACTGCCACTCGCCCATCTTTTCAAATGAGTGGCAGTTGCAAAATAGGGAGTGATAACTTTACAAATTTTATAATCTTCTTTCTGGAGCAGGAACAAAATTTTCAGGTGAAGATTCACCATTTATGGTAACAGTTGTTCCATCTTTTTTAAATATTTTTACATCTTTATTCTCCAGGAACTGGGCCATTTTTTTAATTTCTTTACCGTTTCCGATAGACCATATTTTAGTTTCCGGGTTATAGATCAGGTCTGCGCTGTCTCCCATGTTCGGCCCTTCCAGCTGAATAAAATGATAGCGGTTTTGACTGACTTCAATTTTATATTTAATACCATCTTTGCTTACATATTTGGTTTCAATTTCCCCGGCTTTCATTGCCATAGGATTGCTGCCGGTCCAGAATTCGATTGAATTTAATACAATTCCGTCTATGAGGATAGCAACACCATAAACCGGGATTATAACCATAAGCAGAAATACCAGTTCGTTGACCCATTTACTGCTGAGACGCTGATTCCAGTTTAAAATCTTTTTTGTAACGACAAAATTCCCTATACATCCCTGAAACGAAGTCAATCCTACTGCAATTGCAAGTGTTAAGGCCATAGTGTTTCTTTTCATAACAACTCTCCTCCTGTTAGAATAAGTTTAAATCAGAAATGATACTTTCCGGTTTGAGCAGTTTTATAATTTGCCCATTCTTCTGATGGACTCAATTATAAAATAAACAAATTTTTCTTTCTAATTTTAGTTAAACTATCAAGTGAAGTCAAATTTTTTTGATTAATATATCTGTAACATTGGAAGAAGAAATGTATATATTTAGTATATACTTTAATTCTAATATTACTTAATTAAGTGGAGTCTGTTATGAAAAGTTCATTTTTATATATATTTCTGGTTCTGATTTTATTAAACTGCAGCGGAAACGGAGGTGCAGATCAGAAAAAAGCCCTTAATCCCGCTGAATTAAACAATGGTGAGCTTAAAATTGCTACTTTTGCAGGGGGATGTTTCTGGTGTGTTGAAGCTGATTTTGAAAAAGTTAACGGAGTTGTAAAAGCTGTATCGGGATATAGCGGCGGTAAGGGTGAGAACCCCTCTTACGAAACTTATCACGATCTTGGTTATGTCGAAGCTGTTCAAATCTACTATAATCCAAAAGCAGTATCATATGAACAGCTTGTTGATTATCTCTGGAAAAATATAGATCCCACTGACGCAGGGGGACAATTTGTAGACAGAGGTACTTCATATAGAAGTGAGATTTTTTATCACGATGAGGAGCAGAAAAAAACTGCTGAAAAATCAAAAGCACAGCTTGTTAAATCTAAACGTTTTAACAAGCCCGTTGTTACTGCAATTGTTCCTTTTAAAAATTTCACTGCAGCGGAGGATTATCATCAGGATTATTACAAAAAGAATCCTTTAAGATATAAGTACTACAGAAATGGATCAGGGAGAGACCAGTTCCTTGATAAAACATGGGGCCCGGAACGGGGGAAGATTAAGTCTCTCACTGAATCTGAATATAAAAAACCGGAGGATGCTATGCTTAAGAAAACATTAACACCGCTTCAATATAAGGTAACCCAGGAGGAAGGGACAGAGCCCCCTTTTCAGAATGAATACTGGGACAATAAAAGAGATGGGATTTATGTTGATATTGTTTCAGGTGAACCGCTTTTCAGTTCAAAGGATAAATTCGATTCCGGTACCGGCTGGCCGAGTTTTACCAGACCACTGGAATCTGAAAATATACTGGAAAAAAAGGATACTAAACTTTTTATGACACGCACAGAGGTAAGAAGCAAACATGGCAATTCACATCTTGGACATGTTTTCCCCGACGGGCCGAAGCCGACAGGTTTGCGCTACTGTATGAATTCGGCATCACT
>PGXT01000037.1:27088-28818 GCA_002839285.1 Spirochaetae bacterium HGW-Spirochaetae-5
TATAAAATTACTTTCTATATTTAACAGTTATACCCTGAAGAAAATTCTTTAATATCTGATCTCCGCAGACTTTATAATTTTTATTACCTTTCTTTCTGAAGAGAGCCGAGAGTTCCGGTTTTGTTATTGCAAATTCTGAAAGTCTGAACATCTCAAGCATATCCTCCTCTTTGAAATCGAGAGCTATTCTTAGTTTTTTTAAAACAAGATTATTTGACATTCTTATTTCAGGTTTAACTAAAGGCTCCATTCCTTTTGATTCACCGCCATGCTGAAGGTCTGATGTTTCTTTTCTCCCTCTTTTAGCAATAATCAGTCCGTCAAGGAAGAGTTCAAGTTCCCTGTCGGTACATTCGATATAGCCCTCCTCCCCCTCTTTTTTAAGAATGTTCAGAATTTCATACTCGACAATGTCATGGCCGGCAAGTTTAAAAATGCCGACCATTTCAAGATTGCTGATGTTCAGCGCGTATCTAAGTCTGCGCAGTATATCATTTTTATTCATATTTTATTTCCTGTATCAGTCTCTTCTCTCAGGTTTATTACGATCTCTCCCTGCTGATCCTCCGCGTGACTCCGGTCTTGAAGAACCTGACGGACCCTTTCTTCCCCCTGCCGTTGAGCCGGGTCTTGAGGACTTGCTGAATCTGTTCTGCGATCCGCTTACAGGTCTCGGTTTGGAATAATCACGGGGTTTATCTCCGGAGAACTCTTTCTTCTCAGATCTCTCCTTCCAGCTGTCCCCTGTCTCTCTTGAAGGACGTGAAGGTCTGTCCGGAGAGCGGTCTTTTCCTGGGCGTCCTGCAGATGATGATCTTTCGCCATCCCGTGCCGGCCGTCCGGAGTAGGAGGGCTTTTCCGCAGTCCACTCTCTTTTTGGAGGTCTTGGTGAGCCGGATCTCTCATTTGAAGAATTTCCTGCTGAGCGGTCATCGGAACGCGGGGTTCTTCCCCCGGTTCTGTTATCGGAATCGGGTCTGGCTGGTCTATTATATGCCGGTTTCTCTCCGTCTCTTGATGGCCGCCCTGAGTATGCCGGTTTTTCCGAAGTCCATTCCCTTTTCGGAGGACGTGGAGCTCCCGCTGATCTCTCTTTTGTATAGTCTTTCATAGGCCGGTTGCCGGATGCTGCGTTCCTTTCACTGGTCTTTTCTTTTGATTTTTCAAATGATCTTCCATAACTTCCAAAGCCCTCACGATTTTCATCACGGGCCCACTCTTTTTTCGGCGGTCTGGGAGATTCCGAAGGTCTCTCTGTTGCCCATCTGTCCTGCTCCGGTCTCGGCAGGCCCGGTCTCTCTCTGCGGGCTTCGCCGGAAGTTCTCTCTTCTGATCCGGATGAGCGGCCTTCAGATCTGCTGCCCCCTCCCGGTCTCTCCTGAGATGATCTTGACGGCCGTGATTTAGATGAATCACGCTGTTTTTCACTTCTTGATCTCGGGTCTGAATCTTTACCTGTTCTCTCTTTTGAGAGGCTCTGTCCCCGCTCTTTATATTTTTTAACAGATACAGATCTCGCTTTACCGGCTTTCAGTTCCAGACTTACACGCATCTCACGGTCTTTATACTTTAGACCATCTATTTTCTGGACAACTTTTGAAGCCTCTTCCGGTGCAGCCATCTCTACAAATGCATATCCCTTTTTCTGATGCATTTTAATACTTACAACTACGCCGTATTTCAGCAGAAGGTTTTTCAGTTCCCCCTCTGTCACTTCAAAATCCAGATTT
>PGXT01000221.1 GCA_002839285.1 Spirochaetae bacterium HGW-Spirochaetae-5
AAGTAACCGCTGATGAAGTTGAAAAACTTTTTGATATTAACAGATACTACAAAAATATAGATGCCATCTACAAAAAGGCCGGCATCATTTAGATGAACAGAACTTTCCGTATAGAAACATTCGGATGCCAGATGAACGTGGGAGACTCGGAACTTATCCGGCTCTCCATGGTGAAAAACGGATTCATGGAGGCTGCAAATCCCGGTGATGCCGACATCTGCATTTACAATACATGTTCAGTGAGAGATAACGCCGAGAAACGGGTCCTTGCGAAAATATCTACTGCTAAAGGTATCGGCGTCGCAAAAAAAAGACTCATCGTAGTCGCCGGCTGCATGGCGCAGAGGCTCGGCGAGGAACTGCTTAAGAAAAAAGTCGCAAGCATTGTAATCGGGCCGTATCAGTCTCCGCGTCTTGGCGAAATACTCAGTGAATTTATAAAAAACAAAAAGAACAGACTGTTCATCTCTCAGGAAAACGAAAACTTTGCCGAGAGACTCACGCCCGAACTTCTTGAAAACCGCGACGTGGAACCATGGCACAAATGGGTAACGATTACTCACGGCTGCGAAAACTTCTGTGCATACTGCATAGTACCATATGTCCGGGGTAAACTGATATCTTTCCCGTCAGAAAGAATACTTAAATTTATTCAAGAACTTGCAGATTCCGGAGTAATAGAAGTGACTCTTCTGGGACAGAATGTAAACCAGTATGGACAGGACGCCGGGGATATTCCATTCCATAAACTTCTCGCAAAGACAGCATCAATTAAAGGACTGAAAAAAATAAACTTCATGACATCTCACCCCATGGACTTTAACGAAGAGACTATTCATGTCATAAATGATAATCCCAATATCTCCCGTGGAATACATCTCCCCATGCAGAGCGGCTCTGACCGCATTCTTAAAGCGATGAACAGAAAATATACAACGGCCCACTACTTTTCGATAATAGAAAAAATAGATAAAATTATCCCGGACTATGCAGTATCCACCGATCTCATTACAGGATTCCCCGGCGAAACTACTGAAGAATTCAACGAAACTCTTGAAGCTGTAAAAAGAATAAAGTTCGATGAAGCCTTCATGTTCTCATACTCTCCAAGAATGGGAACCCCTTCATACTCAATGAAAGAGACAATCAGCGAAAAAGAGAAAGCCGCCAGGCTCCATGAATTAATTTCTGTTCAGAGAGAAATTTCTCTTGAAAAACTGATAAAAAGGGTAAACAATAGAGAGATAGTCATAGCTGAAAAAGTGAGCAAAAAATCGGGCACTGAAGTTGCAGGTAAAACTTTTTTAAATCATCCCGTTGTATTCAGCGGAGATATTAACGATATCGGCAGGGAGACAATTGTTGAAATCAGTGAAGTCAGAGGCTCAACTCTCTTCGGCAGAAAAATTATTTAAACTTTGCGGAATTATTCTGCTCATGGTCCTGCTCTGTTCTCCGTCAGCTTCCGCATCCGATCAGGCAGAATCTGAATTCAAGTCACTTCAGAAATCATTCAGCACTAAAGATAGTGACGCCTTCAATAAAGAGAGTATGCTTTTCCTGAAAAAATTCCCCGGGAGCAGCCGGGTTCCCGATGTCCGGCTGCTCCTTGCAGATAAAGAGAGCGACATCGATCTTGCTCTGAGCAAATACAGAATTGTCATTAAAAACTACGGCAGCTTTGCCGGGAGAGAGTATGCTCTGTTCCGGATCTGCCAGATACTCGATCTCAAATCGAAATGGAAGGAACTTAAGATTGAATCCGCTGAAGGGATAAGGCTGTTCCCTCAGGGTGAATATATAAATGATTTCAGGTTTATTCATATTACCGCTTTAATAATGCTTGAGGAGTACAGCTCTGCTAAAGATGAAGCGATAAAAATAACGGAGCACACGCACGATTTTGAAACACTATCAAAGGCGATTTTCCTTCTGGCTGAAGTGGAAAAAAAAACCAGCGGAAATTCTAGATCTTATATATATAATCTGCGGGAACTTGCTGTAGGCTTCCGTAATTCATCGATATATCCATCAATTATTTTTAAACTGGCTCAATTCTATGACGAAAGAAAGGAGACAGGCAAGGCCTACTCGGCCTATAGCGACATAGTTGAGCTCTTCCCCGATTCACCGGAAGCGGATATGTCGATAGAGAGAATTGAAAAACTGAAACCGCTTAATCCGAAGAAGACCGCTTATATGCCCGATGCATTAACAGTAAAAAATACAGATGAACTGGACCTTTCACCTGAATATGAATTAAAAAACAGAAAAGATGAAAACTATTACTCCGTGGCAGTGGGTCCATATACCAGACTGAATGATACCGCAGGTGTAATTAAACTGCTTAAATATTACGATGATGTCCGTAAAGTTAAAACAGCCTACGGATACATGATATACCTGGGGAGATACGGCGATGCCGAAAGCGCTCTTGACATCAGGATAAGACTTGCGGAAGAATACGGAATAAACGGGAACATTGTAAGATTTTCCGTACATGAGAAAAAAAGTTATATTTACGAGGACCGTTAGATGGAAGAAAAGAAATGTTTTTTGACGATGCGAAGATCGCATCACGCATACTTGACATTGCACTTACCGCAAGGCAGAATGATGTGCCCATGTGCGGCATTCCATATCATGCCGCGGAGAGTTACATCGCCCGGCTCATCAAGGCGGGGAAACGTGTTGCTGTCTGCGAACAGCTTGAGAGTGTCCCATCTGCCGGAAGCAGCATTGTAAAGCGCGATGTAGTCCGCGTCATCACACCTGGAACCGTTATTGAATCGAACCTCCTGGGGAGTGACGACAACAACTTTCTCTGTTCAATCTACATAACAAAAAAAGAGATGGGGATGGCATTCGTCGATGTATCCACGGGTGATTTTTTTTATCTGACAGCTGACAAAAACATGGAGATTTTCCGGGGAGAGATCGCCAAGTACAGCCCGAAAGAGGCAATCATATATGCCCAGTCATACGAGACAGATACCATATTTACAGAATTTATCAAAAGCAGAAATATCCCCGTACACACACTGAATGAATGGCACTACGAGAAGGAGTACATGACAGAGATGATCTGTCAGACTCTCTCTACACATAATCTTGCGGGACTCGGAATTGAATCAGACATCGAAATAATTACAGCAGGCTCAATTCTTCAGTATCTCCGCGATACGCATAAAACAGTTTTCGGACACCTGAAGAATCCCATGAAACTTGCATCGCGTGACACAATGATGCTCGATGAGGCGACAATATCCAATCTCGAAATTGTTGAAAATCAGCAGGATGGTACGCGAAACCGCACACTCTTCTCTGTCCTGAACAATACAAAAACACCAATGGGGAGACGGACACTTGAACGGAACCTTCTACAGCCCCTTGTGCTGAGAAGCAAGATCGATGAGCGCCTCGATCTTGTGGACTTCTTCTATCAGAGAGCGGAACTCGCTGAAGAGATAACCATACACCTGAAAGAGATTCTCGACATGGAGCGGATTCTGTCCCGTTTCACAATAGGGAAGATACAGCCCCGGAACTTTATCGCCATGAAACAGTCTATCTCTGCATCGATGAAGATAAAAAAAATAATTCACGACTGCACAATAGACAACTCAATGCTGACACCGCTCTATGAAGAATTCTCTGACCTGTCAAGCCTCGGTGAAACTATCAATACAGTAATTGATGACGACCCTGCCCTCTCGCCGGAACATGGAAGAGTTATTAAACCGGGTTATTTGCCCGAGCTTGATAAACTCTACGAACTGAAGTCCGACGCGAAACAGTGGATACTGAAATTCCAGGAGGATGAAAAGGTCAGACTCGGAATAAATACACTCCGTGTTAAATACAACAAAATTCTCGGATACTATATCGAAATCAGCAAGGGGCAGTCCGAGAGAGCTCCAAAGGAATACTTCCGTAAACAGACTCTGGTTGGTGCGGAACGATATACAACGGAAGAACTCCAGAAGTTCGAATCTGACATACTCGGCGCAGCGGATAAAATCACAGATATCGAACGCCGTGAAATTGAAAAACTCCGGCTTCAGATAATCGAAAAGAGCCGTGAAATTCAGATGACGGCATCATCTGTGGGTTATCTCGATTTCATCTGTTCACTTTCAATTTCTGCTATTCTCAACAGATTTGTAAAACCGGTAATCAATGATAACAACTACATCTCCATAAAAAACGGGCGTCATCCCGTAGTTGAAAAATATTATACAAAGGAAGTATTTATCCCAAACGATATTCTCCTGGACGATTCGGGAAATATTATCAATATTATAACCGGACCGAACATGTCGGGAAAATCGACATACATACGGATGTGTGCAATTCTCCAGCTCATGGCTCAGACGGGATCTTTTCTTCCGGTAGAGAGTGCGGACCTCTCCATTGCTGACAGAATCTTTACACGTATAGGAGCTTCCGATAACATCTCCAGAGGTGAATCAACTTTTCTCGTAGAGATGAATGAAACAGCAAACATTCTGAATAATGCAACGGACCGGAGTCTTTGCATGGGGAGTTGTAGAGTATATTCTCCGTTATATAAAAGCGAAAACACTTTTTGCCACACACTATCATGAACTTACACAGCTTGGGAATAAAGAGGGAATTGTAAACTATAACGTTCTTGTAAAAGAGACAATGAGCAGCGTTGAATTTCTCCACAAAGTTGTAACAGGAAGCGCAGATAAATCCTACGGAATCCATGTGGCAAAACTCGCCGGATTGCCGAAAAATATAATCTCCAGAGCAACCAAAATTCTTGAAAAACTTGAAAGCAAGGGGAGCGATAAATCAAAGATAAGTGAGCAGGAGATATCTTCAGAACAGCTTGAAATATTCAACGCCTCTAATCATATTATATTGCAGATACTTGAAAAGATAGATATTGATAATATTACACCCGTTGAAGCAATAAATGAGCTTCATAAATTAAAAAAATTGATAGACTGAAAGATATGACTGTTTTAATATAAATAAATTTTCATGCAATTTTAACAGAAATTATCCGAAATTAAGTAGTAATGAAGTATTATATTTCTATTGTATTATATATCCGTTAACGAGGAATAA
>PGXT01000222.1 GCA_002839285.1 Spirochaetae bacterium HGW-Spirochaetae-5
CCGTTATTTTTAAGATTTGACAACATGCACCTGTTATAGAACTTAGTTATAAGTAAACTTAAATCAGGATATAGCATGGCTGAACATAATCCCAATAATCCGCTCGAAGGGAAAACTCTTGAAGCGATTTTAAACAGACTTGTGGAACATTACGGCTGGGATGAACTTGGTGAAAGAATCAGGATACGCTGCTTTAACTTTGATCCGGGAATTAAGTCAAGTCTGACTTTTTTGAGAAAGACCCCATGGGCACGGGAAAAGGTCGAAAAATTGTATCTTAAACTTGAATCAGGGAAAAAATGAAAATTATCCTCAGAGCAAACTTTCTAAAATATTATTCCTGCCTTTTTATGAAAACTGAATGAGCAGCAGAATAAGAATAGTAACCCCCGGAAGCGGAAATACCCTCACTGGCGAAAATGGCGAGATACTGACTCCTCCTGCTGATTGGGAATTTTTTCCTGCAGGTGACTCCGGTATTACCAGAAAGATAACCTCTGCCGGAATTTACTGGCGTGTCCAGGTTAAAATGGGTAGACGTCTTATATCTAAAGGGGTTTGGGCTCCTTCTGATATTATTGCAAAAGTTAAGCTGGATGTAGAGGCACAGAGAGAAACCCCATCCTACCGCAAAAAGCTTGATAACAGCCGCAATTTACGTGTTAAAAAACAGGCTGAATATGAAATAGATTTTTGTGAATCTGTAAAAAAATTTCTGTCGTTCAATCCATGCTTCAGGGAGATTGAGGATAAACTGGCCCGGGCGGTAACAGCACATGCTGTCCCGGTAGGGAGCGGAACTGTCGCCCGTACAGCTATGATCCCCATTGAAGAACGGGCTGCAAAAGCAGTAATAGCCTGGATGAGGCATAAAACAACCGCATACGATTCCATGGTTATCCCTAAAATAAAAGGGAAGAGAAGAGAGACAAGAAGGATGCTTGCACAGCGTTCCACAGAGATTCTTGAATCCTACAGAAAAGGGGGAGCAGTTCCGGAAAACTGCCCTTTAAAAAAAGCATTTGATTTTTAACAATACCATTGATATTTTGCATACAAATCTGGAGATTTAATTATTACTACCTATAAACAGCATCATGACAGTTATCTTCCTTTTTCATCAGCAGGTTTAACTTTAGGCTTATGCCGTGCTGCGGCTGAATCGGGATATAAAGAATTATTTCCTATTCAAAAAGAGGTAATACCGGTAATTCTGGCGGGGAAAGATCTTGCCGCAGCCGCTGTTACAGGCTCCGGTAAAACTGCTGCTTTTCTTCTGCCGGTTCTTCATATGCTGCATGAAAAAAAATGGATTGAAAAATCTCCGGTAAAAATTCTTATTCTTGTACCGACAAGAGAACTTGCGGTTCAGGTTGCCGAAGCAGCAAAGATGTTCAGCAGATTTCTTCCGGAAAAAATAAAGGTTGAAGCTGTGCATGGAGGAGTTTCAATTAATCCTCAAATGAAAAGTTTAGCCGGGGGAGTGGATATACTAATTGCTACACCGGGCAGGCTTATTGATTTAGCCGGACAGAATGCGGTTAAATTATCCCATGTTAAAATTCTCATACTTGATGAAGCTGATAGAATGCTCGATCTTGGATTTAAAGATGAACTCGGTATTATTCTTAAAACGCTCCCAGCAGAGAGACAGAATCTGTTGTTTTCCGCCACATTAAGGAGTAATATAGAGATACCGGGAATTAATTTCCTGAAAGACGCCGTTAAAATAGGTACTGAAAATTCTGAGAATTCGGACAAAGCGGCAGAACCTGTTGAGCAGAGAGTTTATACCGTTGATCAGAATAGTAAAGGTCTCCTTCTTCGATATCTTATCAATGATGGAGCATGGGAGCAGATTCTTGTTTTTGTTTCATCTAAGCGTAAAGCTGATAATGTAACAAGGAAACTGAATGCTAATAAAATCACAGCAGAGGCTCTGCATGGTGATAAGAGTCAGGGTGCCCGTACAGGTGCTTTGACCCGTTTTAAACAGGGTAAGATCAGGGTGCTGGTTGCAACTGATCTGGCATCACGCGGGCTGGATATTGAACAGCTCCCCTGTGTTGTAAACTATGAACTCCCCAGATCTCCTGCGGATTATATACACCGCATAGGAAGAACCGGGAGAGCCGGATTAAACGGCATTGCGATAACACTTCTCTCTGAAGATGATTATCAGCATATGAAGCTGATAGAGAAACGTATGGGGAAAAAACCTCATTACATCGATTCAGAGAGTATAAGTTATAAATGATTTTTTACGTGCTGTATCAGCAGCATGATCTTTACAGGGTATATGGTGTGTGAGTCCCTTAGCCGGTTACCGAAACGGAACCCTGCGGCAGCAGAACAAGGATTCTGCAGCCTTAATCAGTTAGATCAGATGTTATTAACATCTGAATAAACAAGGAGTTACAATGGAAAACAAAAAAGTATTCATAGGAAATCTGGATTTTGAAGTGACAGAGGGGGAACTGAAAAACCTTCTGCTGAAATACGGCGTAGTTGTAAGTATTAAAATGCATCAGAAAAAGGGATATGC
>PGXT01000223.1 GCA_002839285.1 Spirochaetae bacterium HGW-Spirochaetae-5
AGCACGGCAATCTTTTTCCCGGCTTCAATAGAGAGACTCACTCCACGCAGAGCATGTGTACCGTCGGGATATTTAAAGTGAATTTCATCTAACTCAATAATACTCATCAGCCGAACCTTAATATAAGAATAACAAAACATAAGTTGAACAATATAATAAGAAAGATATTTACAACCGAATACCTGTAACCGCTCTCGATAACATCTATACCGCCATCGCAGCCGCGGGAGAGCATTGCGTTATATGACGCACTGCTGAAAAAATATGACTTAACAAAAACCGATGATATGAGAAGACCTGCAGAATTCAGACGGTTCTTAAAAGAACTGTACCCCGATCTTGACCTCTGTGAAATCAAAATCATCCCAGCCATCTCCGCTGTTACAAAAATAAACCGGTAGACCATCATAAACATTTCACGAAACAGTGCCGGAAGCCTCATCTTTTTTAAAATATACTCAACATCAGTGATCGGAGTTGTAAGAATAAAAAAATATAAACATGAAACAGAGGTAAAGCTTCTCAGGAAAAGTATTCCGCCGGACAAAGCGCTCTGTTCACTTACATAAAAATTTACACCTGCAAATTCTCTCTGCCATAAGTAACCAGCCGGTTGAGAATTAATTTCAATAATAATAGTCAGAACTCCCGATAGAATAAAAACAAACGGAATAAATATGAGTTTAATATAATCCGCAGTCTTAATACCGGCAGCCGATATTATTATAAAACTCATCATAAATAACATACAAGCCATTAAAACCGGATTATCTGTAACAAGAGATAAAGTGAGAGCCCCCATTGCAAAAAAGAATTTCTCCATGGGGTGAACATTTTTAAAACTGCCGGAGTAGGAGAGTCTATTTATCAGATACACTCAGTCTCCGCCCGTCCCTTCGCCCTTTGTAATAACCGATAACCATACAGACAACACCGGAACCGAAAGCAGCCTGAAGAGCAAACAACAGACTCTCGGTCTCACCACCCGGAGGCGCCCAGAAAGATTCAATCCACGGTTCATAACCGGGGGAGCTCTCTTTAACAATATCTTCGGCCTTAGCATCTGCACCGCCGAAATCTGACCCCTTGATTATTACAAGAGGCATAACAGCAATCATTACAGCAATACCGATTAAAACAATATTCATTATTTTTTTACTTCTCATACTGCTCCTCCAGCGTAAGCTTCATGAATCCCAGCACTTTCATCTCATCTATCGCATAGCTTGAAAGAATATTAAAAACAACAACTGTAAGCAATCCCTCTATCACAGCGAGAGGGATCTGAGTGACCGCGAATACAGTAAGAAATTTTACAAGAGAAACAGCAGCACCACCATCCGCTGCTGGATGAGCAAGTGCAAGCTGAGCCGATGTTACAACGTATGTAAAAATATCACAGAGAAACGCTGCGCTGAAGATTCCAATCCGGTCGTTAACACCGCTTTTTCTGCAGAGAGTGAAAACAGAATAGGCCATCATGGGCCCGGCAACTGCCATAGAAATTGTATTAGCTCCGAGCGTTGTAAGCCCGCCATGTGCAAGAAGAAGAGCCTGGAAAAGAAGTACAATAAACCCCAGCAGCGCCATGGTAAATGGTCCAAAAAGAAGAGTCCCCAGTGCAACACCTGTCATGTGTGAAGAGCTCCCTGTAACTGATGGAATTTTCAGAGCCGACAGAACAAAAGCAAAGGCTCCGGCCATGGCAATGAGCGGCTTAAGCTCAGGCTTTGCGGTAACAATTTTTTTTACCGACACAATCCCGAGCCATATAAATGGCAGAGCTGCGAGCCACCAGAACCCCGCCCACAGCGGCGGAAGAAATCCTTCCATTATATGCATACTGAATAAATTTGACGGGAGCAGAAAAAACAGAACAGCAAATTTCAGATTTTTCATACAAGTCACCCTACACCGTGATTTCACTTACACGCTTCAGCAGAATATCCGCAAGAACAGGTTCAAAGCCTATGGGCTTTGCCATTCTGAATTCTATATCCGGATAATCTGAAACAAGCTGTGCCATAATGTCCGGTATATCTTTTTTCAAATGCACACCCTCATAAAGAAAGTATGGCGCAATAATTATCTCATTTACATTTTTTTCAGCAAGGAGCTTTACGGTCTCTTCAATACCGGGCTCTGCCAGTTCCATGTGCGCACCCTCCACATAAGCGAACGCCCCCCTGCTCCGGACTTCTTCTACAATCTGTCTGAATACAGCAACAGCATCCTCCGACCTGCTCCCGTGTCCCACAACAAGTAATCCTCTCTCCATGTCTCCTCCATATAATAAAAAATCCCCGCAACCATCCGGCCCGGGGATTACCAACAGTTGTCCTGATATAAAAACAAAAAAACACGCAGAGCGTGTTTTCAATATTAATGGAATATCCAGAACATGAAAACCGTCTCCCAAAACCCGGGGAAATACAGTTAAAGGAAGATCTGGCTCATCTGCCTTAAGGCAGCATCACAGTTGCGGCTCAGCGCGGGATTTTCACCCGACTTCCTCCTGAAATCTATATATTCAGTAATTATTT
>PGXT01000038.1:0-6417 GCA_002839285.1 Spirochaetae bacterium HGW-Spirochaetae-5
ATCGGGTAAAATTGAACTTGAACATACAACCTTCAGTCTCAATGACATAATTGTAAATCTTTCAAACATGATAGGATTCAAAGCTCAGGAAAAGGGTCTTGAACTTATAATTTCAATAGACGACACAATCCCTGTAGAACTCAAGGGTGACCCTCTCCGTCTTGGGCAGATTCTCCTTAATCTTGCAAACAATGCAGTCAAATTTACCGAAAAAGGCGAGATAGTCATTGAAGCGGTTAATCAGAAAATTTCAGGCAATAAAGCAGTAATAAAATTCTCAATAACCGACACTGGAATAGGGATGCACTCCCATGAAAAGGATAAAATATTTAACCCGTTTATACAGGCAGATACATCAACTACACGACAGTACGGCGGGACAGGGCTTGGTCTTGCCATATGCAGGCGGTTTGTGGAGATGATGAATGGAACTATCGGAGTTGAAAGTGAATATGGCAAAGGGAGCGTTTTCTATTTTACAGTTGAACTGGAAATTTCAAAATTAAAGAGAGAGAATATTACATTCCCGGAGAATCTGAAAAACAAAAAAGCTCTTGTTGCTGATGACAATAAAACATCATGCAGGGTACTTTCATCATATCTTGAGAAGCTTTCTTTCAAGACAACATCTGTCTACAGCGGTGAAGAAGTACTGAGTGAAATTAAAAGAACAGAGCTCTCTAAAGAGGAACCATACGCCATTATATTTCTAGACTGGGAGATGCCCGGTATTAACGGTATTGAAACGGCAAAAAGAATTATCGGAACCGTCAGCAAGGAAATCCTCCCCCGTATAATAATGGTAACAGGCTATGAACAGGAAGAGATCTTCCTCATGGCAAATGACATCGGTCTGGACGGATTCATTATCAAACCGGTAACATCATCAACACTACTTGATGTTATAACTAACACCCTGTCCCCTCACAAAATGAAGACCGAAATCAGACAGCATACAGAGACAAAATATGCCGGTATCTCCCTTATCAGCGGAGCATCTATTCTTGTGGTAGAGGACAACGAGATAAACCGTGAAGTCGCAAGAGAGATTCTTGAGAATGAAGGATTAACTGTTGATCTCGCATCTAACGGACTTGAAGCCTATAACAAACTTGCAGAATACGGATATAAAAAGTATGACCTTGTACTTATGGATCTCCAGATGCCTGTCATGGGAGGTTTTGAATCGGCTATACTAATAAGAGAAAAAATAAGTTCTTCCGAACTTCCGATAATAGCTATGACTGCGGATGTCGCTTCGGATATAAAAGAGAAAGTTAAACAGCACGGAATGAACGGATATATAAGCAAACCCATCAACACAATCGAACTCTTCAGCAGCATACTTGAGTTTATTAAACCTGTACAATTAAACAGAAAAGAGAAATTATCTGGCGCTCCAAATGAAATAAAAAAAATCCCCGTAGTGAGGGGTCTCGATACAGCTAAAGGATTAAGCATAATCGGAGGCAACGTTAAGTTATACAGAAAACTTCTCCTTAATTTTGCAGATTCATACCGCCAGGGCGATACAGAATTGAAAGAGTTATTCAGTAAAAATGAAATGATAAAAATGGGGGAATTTCTCCATAAATTAAAAGGTGTCTCCGGCAATCTCGGTTTCACCACTATTCCGGCTCTATCAGACATGATAGTCCGGAATTTGAATAACGGCGGAGAAGAAAAAATTGTTACATCCATAGAAGAAATTGCGGTTAGTCTCAAAAATTCTGTAGAAGATATATTAAACTCACCCTATATAAAAGACTTTGCCCTCCCACAGAATAAAGAAACAGCAGGGAAACTATCCTCCAGCCTGAAAGAATTACGCGGATTACTTGATACAGACCATAGTGAAGCGCTTATACTCATTGAAACAATTATTGATTCATTCCCGGATTCTGAGTATATTAAAAATCTGGAAAGGATATCCTCACTGCTGAATATTTTTGACATAGACTGCGCCAGAGATTTGGTAAACGCAGCAATTGAACAGCTTGATTTAGGAGAAAGAAATGCCTGACAAAAAGAAAATATTGATAGTAGATGATGTTCCTGAAAATATACAGGTTTTAATGGAATCACTTAAAGATGAATACTCGGTAATTGCCGCAACGACCGGAGAAAAGGCACTTAAGCTGTCAACAGTTGAACCGCGTCCCGAAATAATACTGCTCGATGTAATGATGCCCGGCATGAACGGTTATGAACTCTGCCGCCGGCTGAAGAATGATGCTGTCACAGCTGATATACCGGTAATGTTTATAACAACTCTTAATGAAGACATGAACGAAGAGCAGGGACTCGACCTGGGGGCTGTTGATTACATAACAAAGCCGATCAACCCCTCCATCGTAAAAAAAAGAATAAGAAACCAGATAGAGCTTAAACAGCACAGAGACCATCTCGAACTCCTTGTAAAAGAGAGAACTGCAGAGATTGATGAGACCCGTCTTGATATAATCAGAATACTGGGACGCGCCGCTGAATATAAAGATAACGAGACCGGCATCCATATAATACGCATGAGCAGATACTGTGAAAAAATAGCCCTTGCACACGGTCTTGATAATAAAGATGCAGAGCTGCTGCTGAATGCCGCCCCGATGCACGATGTTGGTAAAATCGGAATACCCGACAATATTCTCCAGAAGCCGGGGAGGCTTGACGAAAAAGAAAGAGAAATAATAAATTCCCACGCCTATATAGGATCGAAGATTATAGGTAAACATAAATCTGAAATATTAAGTACAGCCGCTGTCATAGCTTATGAGCATCATGAAAAGTGGGACGGCAGCGGATACCCCCGTGGCTTAAAAGGGGAAGAGATAAACATTTTCAGCAGAATAACCGCCCTGGCCGATGTCTTTGACGCGCTTACAAGTAAACGCGTCTACAAGGAGATATGGCCTGTTGAAGATGCAGTCAAACTTATAAAAAATGAAAAGGGGAAACACTTCGACCCTGAAATCGTTGACGCTTTCCTTTCAATACTTCCTGAAATACTGAAAATCAGGGAAGAGCATAGCGATGAATAATTAAAAAAATTATCGGATCAAAAACCCCGGATTTATAAAATCCGGTAAAATTGATTATTTATGATGTCTGAGTTGACAATTTTATCCTGCTTTGGAAAAATCATTCCAGAAAAAACAAAACTGGAAACCTCAATGAAACCACAGAAAGAAGCTGGCTTCTCCCGTAATCCCTGGGTAATATTTTCCGTTGTAGCCATGGGTACATTTATGGGCACCCTCGACGCAAGTATAGTAAATGTAGCATTACCGGTAATGACGAAAATTCTGGGTACAGATATTCATATATCACAGTGGATAGTAACTGCTTATCTTTTAACAATCTCAAGCCTGCTGCCAATCTTCGGACGCGCCGGAGATATGTACGGTCAGAGGAGGGTGCTAACATCAGGTGTAGCACTGTTTACATTAAGTTCTGTGGCATGCGCCTTATCATCATCCATAATAATGCTTATAGTATCACGGATAGTTCAGGCAGTGGGCGCCTCGATGATGATGTCAAACGGGCCGGCTATAATTGCTATGACATTCCCGGTTAAAGAGCGGGGGAGAGCACTTGGAGCAATCGGAACAGTTGTTGCCCTGGGATCAGTTACAGGACCTGCGCTGGGAGGTTTACTCGTTGGAGCTTTCGGCTGGCAGTCTATATTCCTTGTAAATATCCCCATAGGGATCATCGCGTTCACCATGGGACGAGTGCTCCTTCCAAAGGGTATTCATAAAAACGAAACATTCGATTTTGCGGGATCTCTCCTCTTTGCTCTTTCAATAATCAGCATTCTGCTGGTGCTCAGTCATGGAGGAGAATTAGGCTGGCAGTCAATTCAGGTGTCCGCCGGAATTTCTATCAGTTTTATTTCTATTATACTTTTTATTTCAGTAGAAAAAAGAGTTAAACATCCCATGCTCGATTTATCAATGTTCAGAAACCGCCCCTTTCTTGCAGGAAATCTTTCAGGCCTCCTTTCATTCATAGCGATGTTCAGCAATGTAATACTACTGCCGTTTTTCCTGACAGACATAAAAGGATTAACACCCTCACAGGTCGGTATTATAATTACACCCTTCCCTCTGGTTATGGGGATAACCGCTCCGCTTAGCGGATACCTATCAGAAAAAATAAGCCCGGTATATCTTACAACAATTGGATTAAGCATCACTGCAGCCGGTCTTGCCGTAATGAGCTGTATCACGGGAAATACTTCAATCGTGCATATCGCTCTGCTTCAGGCTTTTATGGGGCTGGGGAGCGGACTGTTTCAGTCACCAAACAACAACAGCGTAATAAGCTCGGTGCCCCGGGAAAAGATGGGTATTGCCGGCGGAATCAATGCTCTCATGAGAAATTTCGGAATGGTTACAGGAACAGCAGCGGCAGTTTCAATCTTTGAAAACCGGAGACTCGGTTTTCTTCAGAATATTACAGATCCTACGGCAATTCAGACAGCTGCGGCATTCCTTCACGGATACCACACGGCAATTATTGCTGCTGCGGCTGTTGCGGCAATAGGAGCGGTAATCTCAATGAATAGAAAAGGCCATAGTGAAGTTCCCGGAAAATAAACTTCACTGATAATTAACACAGGCATTCATTACCAATTTATTTTTGCCGGGCTTTTACCGGCCTGATAGTTTTCTTTGCAGAAGTTTGAGCTTTCACTTCTGCAGAATTGGAGTGATTAATAATTGCCGATATATCTGAAATTCTTGCACCGATATCATTAATTACATCATCAAGCGGCTTAAGTGACACATCTTCGGAAGAAATATCCTCGGAATAACCGAATGGATTATCAAGATCCTTAATAAGAAAAATCAGATAAATAAGAAGATAACTCACAACGCTTACAAAAAAATACGATTCATAAAAAGGCTCAATCTTTGAAAAGATAAGTCCAAGAACAAGTAAAATTGTTGTTGTACTTGCTATAAAATAACCGGATGAAATAAAACTTGTTTCACGGATTGTATGTATTCTTATAATCAGCTTTCTTAAACTATTCTGCTCCTGCTTCAGCCTTGCAATAAAATTAGCCTGAGTCAAAGGTTCAAAACTGAGAAAATATCCATTCAGCGATGTAATTCTGCGTAGAACTGAATCAGTCTCCTCTCTCTTAAAAAACCAATCTCTGATTGATAGAGAAAGAAGAAGAAGATGCTTCATCGCTTCAAGCGGGATTTGAGATTTTTTCGATCTGCACATTATCTCCATTTCATCGGACATTGTGGCTATCATTGCAGAGAGCTCCCCCGGTAATTTTTCACTCTCCTTATAATCAGATAGAACACCGTTAAGGAGAAATCCCATCAGAAAAACATTCGCTCCTATTATGCCCGAAAAGATAGAATTAAGTGAAATAAATTCAAGAGAAAACCTGTGCACGAAATATTTAGAAAGTATAATTAAAGCTATAAACGGAATTACCTCATAAAGAATACGCTGTCTCTTACTGATAAGATAAAATATTTTTTTCATAACATATCCCGAATTGTTTTTAATAAATTTCTATCCATAAAATCTCGAGAATGAACTGAAATTTTTACAATGTGGATTGTCAAATAATTTTTACCAGAAAAACCTCTGCAGCTGGAATGAAAAAATGAATCTATCAAAATTATGTCAGAGTTATAATAAAAACAGGATTATGTCAACTTCGGGTACTGCTAATTAATTAAAGTCATAAACTTCTTTTACTCAAGATTTATTCCGGAATATCCGATAATAATATTTGAGGAAATTTATGATTTCAGCAGATAACCGGATAATAGGCAGACTCTCGGGGAATCAGGTACTGGTTGCAAAAAAACAGAACCCCGATGATCCCGCGTCGAACAAACAGAGAACCATTGATGAACTGAAAAGACGCGATAAAGAGGTCCGTACTCACGAAGCCGCCCATACCGCAAATCCTGAACTGATAAAAATTGGCTCTGCGCAGTTTGATTACACAATCGGACCTGACGGAAAAGCTTATGCAGCAGGCGGAAAGGTTACACTCTCCACCGGAAATTCAAGAACTCCCGAAGAAGCTCTATCAAAAGCTGAAGCGCTTAAGAAGGCATCCATGGCTCCGGGTGAACCATCCCCTCAGGATTCACAGGCGCTTAACTCAGCCGTCGCTATGGAATTCGAAGCGAAAAACCGGATCTACTCCGATAGAAAAAGAATCGACAACGGAAGTCTCTCCCTTCTTAAAGGGACAGGTCTCAATATTTACGCATAGCAGAAATCAAAAATTAAAGGAAACAATATGAAAGCGGTAATAGCCGGAGCAACAGGACTCACAGGGAGCACCCTGTCATTAGAACTTCTCGCAAGAGATGAGTTCAGCGAAATCACATGCCTTGTAAGAAACTTCCCCGATGATATACAGATAGGCCT
>PGXT01000038.1:6430-25363 GCA_002839285.1 Spirochaetae bacterium HGW-Spirochaetae-5
GTACTGCTTTCAGCCCTCGGTGCAAACAGCAGATCATCGGTATTCTACAACAGAGTGAAAGGGGAACTCGAAGAGGCTATTATAAATCTTAATTTTAAAAGTCTTACAATAGTAAGGCCGTCACTCCTTGAAGGACCGCGAATCGAATCGAGACCGGGCGAAGAAGCTGCAAGAAAAGCCATGAAAATACTCAATCCCCTGCTGGTCTGCGGATTTAAAAAATACCGTTCTGTAGATGTGGATAAAATCGCAAGCGCAATGGCAGAAGCAGCAATACTGAATCATCCGGGAGTACGATACATCGAGAACGATGAGATTTTGAGTTATTGTTGACGATTAAGCCTTTCCGCCCCTATCCGCCCCCCGGGCACCTTTCGTCGAGTGCATTTTGGGCGTCCTGCCCGCACTCGACACTAGAACATCCTGTTCGTCGCCCATGATGAGATGGGGAAAGGAAAATACAAAATATTCAATTTTTCTCTCCACCTTTTCACCAAGGGGGAGATGGCCAGAGGCCAGAGGGGGCGCTCGCTACTACAGATTCGGATTGCAAGTTCACCCTCCCCTAACCCCTCCTGACGGACATGGATGGACTAATGCCGCGACTGCACGGATGCAGATGAGCGGCCATCGAGAGAGAGGAATAATATAATTAAACCCCCTCCCCTGTCATGGAGATCTTTCTTACTCCGGCCTTCTTCATATATTCCAGCTTGTTGATTGCATCGACAAATGAGAAGATACCTGCAACTGAAATATCTATACTCATTCCATTTCCGAATACTTTAAGAATTGTTCCATTGTACTCCTCTTCCGCAGTGACCGAAACTTCACATAAAGCGTCCGAACCTCCGGTGATTGCTACGAGGTTAAACGCCTTGATATATGCCCTGGTTCCGGTTATCTTTTTAACAGCGTTAACACCGGCATCGACTCCTCCATTACCATTTGCAACTTCAAAGACCTCTTCACTGTTGTTCTCATGATCCTTCAGGTTTACAAGCGCCATTGGAGGAGAAAATAAACCTGTCGAAATCTGAACATTAGAAACAGAATATCTCCACTTATGATCCATCTTATGAAGAACTTCTCCGATAATTGCAATAAGATCCTCTTCGAAAATCTCTTTTTTTCTATCGGCTATACATTTGAATCTTGTAAAGAATGAATCGAGTTCATCCTGCTTAAGTTCGTAACCAAGTTCCTTCAAACGGTCAAGCACTGCATGTCTTCCGGAATGCTTGCCGAGAACCAGTTTAGATTTAGAAATCCCCACATCCTCCGGCTTCATTATTTCATAAGTCTGGGCATGTTTAAGAACTCCATCCTGATGAATCCCGGATTCATGCGCAAAGGCATTATCTCCGACTATCGCCTTGTTCGGCTGAACTGCCACACCGGTAATATTTGAAAGCAGTTTACTCGATGGAATAATCAGCTTTGTATTTATATCTGTATAAACATTGAGAATGTCGCTTCTGGTTTTAATGGCCATAACAAGTTCTTCCATGGCAGTATTACCGGCTCGCTCACCTATGCCGTTCACTGTACACTCAACCTGACGGGCTCCAGCCTGAATTGCAGAAATTGAATTAGCAACTGCAAGACCCAGGTCATTGTGACAGTGTACTGCAATAATCGCCTCGTTTATATTCTTAACATTATCAAAAAGATACCGGATAAGACTGTAATATTCATCGGGTATGGTGTACCCCACAGTATCGGGAATGTTAACAGTTTTAGCACCCGCTTCGATTACAGCCTGCACCATGTCTGCAAGATATTTTCTGTCACTCCTGGTTGCATCCATTGCGGAGAATTCCACATTTTTTGTAAATGTAGATGCAAGCTTAACAGCATCCACAGCAGTCCTGAGAACTTCATCTCTGGTCTTTTTCAGCTGATATTCAATATGAATATCAGAGCTGGAGATGAACGTATGTATCCTGGGATTTACAGCCTTTTCAAGGGCTCTTGCTGCAGCTTCAATATCCTTCGCCCCTGCCCTTGCCAGTCCCGCGACCTGAACCCGTTTCACCTTCTCGGCAATGAGCCGTACAGCCTCAAAATCACCATCGGATATAACAGGCTTCTCCTCCATATTCATACTGAAACCGGGAGACTGCTCTCCATCTCTCAGAGTTGTGTCAAAAATATAAATTTTATCGCCGTTCATTTTTTTTCTCCTGTTGATTTATTTGTTGGGGTGAAAGATTTTTCACCTCAACACGATACCCCGACAAATTAAAAAGGCCGTCACTCTGGTTTCGTGACGGCCTTCTAAAATTGCTTAATTATCAGTAGACATCACGAAATATCGCCGGCTTTAAGCAGGCTAAGAAGAAGGAGACCTAGTAATAGATTTTTCTGTTTTCGTGATTTCATTTTTTTCTCTTTTTTACTTTTAAAATTTACACATGAAGTTGTCAATAAATTTTTTAGTATCTGTTCATAAACTGGTGATGAAATTGCTCTCCGCCGCGCCAAGGCGCGGCGGAGATAAAATACCACCGGTTTTTGAGCAATTACATTTCTTATAGTTTATTAAACCGGCTTTCAAATCCGCTCTTATAAATCTTAACGCCAAGTTTGTTCTGCTGTTCAATGATCTCCTGAAGTATATCAGGAGTAGTAAGTGGATTTATCGTAATAGCACGGAGAACAACACAATACTGATAAAAATATTGAGGGCAATCGAGCATTGTTCTCGATACGAAGCTGTCGTCCTCCTCTCTTATTGCTTTATGAAGTTCAGTATTCAGATCATTCAGAGCCATATTAATCTGCTCAATTTTACGGAGATACTTCACTTTGATCAAATCATTCTTCGGATCATTCAACTCTTCATTTTCAAGTTTAATCATCAGCTTATTCAGTTTCTCTTTTACCTTTTTGGGAATAAACCTGTAATTAAATATAAAGAGTTCGGGCTGATTCATAGCTTCAAAATTGCAGTGCATCTCAATAAGTCCGCGGAGAACTGACGTAAGCTGGAAAGCGTGATCAAAGATAAGTTTAAAACCATCCCGTCCAAAAATTTTAATTGTCGCCCAGGGCTTTAGTGAAGCGAATGGACGTGACCCCTCAAGAGAGTGACGGCCCAGATCCATGGAGTCGGGCCTTATTATATAATTGGAATAGTGCTGTATTGCCCGAAGCTCGGTTCCGTTTCTGAAAAAGACCATGCCGAGAGAGGGGGGAGCGTAAAGAAGTTTATGTGCGTCAACAGTAACTGAATCGGCATTTTCAATCCCTGCAAAAAGATACCGATACTCATCGGCAAGCAGAACTGATCCGCCCCATGCGGCATCTACATGAAAAAATATCTTGTATTTTTTAGCGATCAGCCCCATCTCTTTAAGATTATCGATATTCCCCGTTTCAGTAGTCCCGGCAATCCCGACCATTGCAATAATTTTTGTTTTTGGACCGCCGGTTTTATTTGCAGCCTCAATCTCCATAATTGTCTTTTCAAGTTTGATCAGATCTATTTTATTTTTTGAATCTACCGGAATTTTTACAACATTCTGATTACCTATACCTATTGATCGGCCCACTTTATCAATTGAGTAATGGCCTCTTTTTGACACAAGTATAACAGCCCGATCGACACCATAATACTTGTACGCTTCAAATAATCCCGCTTCACGTATACCGGGGAATTTCCCGTCGGGACCGAAAGCTATATTTCTTGCCACAAGAAGAGCTGTAAGGTTTGCCATTGTACCATCGAGAGTAAGATTACCCAGAACCGTTTCCCTGCTCTGAATATTGTTTTTATAGAATTTAGGTGAACGGTTAAATACGATACGGTGCATCCAGGCAAGAAACTGCTTTTCAAGAAAAGTTGATGCTTTTGCTGATTCTATCTTCACCTGATTCTGATTCAATGCCGCAATAATCATTTCAAGAAGTACGACAAAGTACGGTACGGCACTTGTCATATGACCGATGTAATATGGATTCCCGACTTTTACAGAATGTGATATAACATTGGTCTTTATTTCATAAAGTACATTTTTAAGAAGATGAGGAGCATCGGGAACATCCGTTTTAGAAAAAAGCTTGGCCAGATCGGGGAGAAGAATAGAACTGTGAATTCCACCTTTTTCAGCAAAGAAATTATGAATAAGATCAAGAAGCTCATTTCCGAATTCATTAAACTTATCCGCCGAATCCGGCATGATAAAAAGTTTTCTTATCTGCTCCATATCTACAGGGATCTCTTCTCTTATTTTATACTGTTTTGTATTAGAATACATATTATATAATGCCTTTAGGGTGTAAATCGCGGAAATCAGAATCAGGACACAACATACAAACATAACATTGTTCGTGTCATTATACTCGGCGAGTTACCTTAAATTTTGGTCAGTTAATTTGTTATTTTTTTTTTTACAAGATATTTTTCTAAAATCATATTTAAATGGAAGTAAAGCACTGCCTGGTGAATCATGCCGCTGAACAATCTTCCGGGGATGAAACTGCAATGATTTCTCCGCAAACACCGTTTTATTATGTTGATTGTATTTTTTTAAGAACTGTGTTCACATCAGATATATACCTCACTCACACTATCGGCAGTAAAATAATAAAACAAATAGCATATCAAATGTCAGATATTCCAATTAAAATTAAAAAAATATTTAAATAAAAGTAAATATTTTTGACATTTAATAAGATATATATTAAAATAGTATTAGTAATGGTAAAAAAATAAATATATAAAAGACTCACTGGAATGTAAAAGCCTTATCAAGCTGGTGATAAAGATTATGCCATATAAAATTATTTACATGCAGAATCCTCACCATCAGCTTTTCCAATCCAGAAAACACAAAAAATCAGACTAAATTTAAACGTACCGTCAATAATCCGGCTTTCAGCGAATTATATGTCTCCCCATGTCTTTGCAAAGGGAGGACAGATAAAAGCGCTATGTCCGTTTTATGCGAGAGTACAACTAAAACAAAAAATTACGGGGTGAATGATGAACGGAAAAACAGGCGTAATTACCAACGATGTGAAGAAGAGCGTTGATGATGTTCTCGACTATATGGGTAACGACATCAATTTTGCAATGACTCTCGCGCTGGGAAAACCTATTTTATTTATTAACGAACTTTACAGAAGGGCGAAAGAGGATTCATCAATAAAATTAAACATAGTTACCGCTCTCGCACTGGAACGGCCCAGAATGAAAAGCGAAATAGAAAGAAGATTCATGGGACCTCTGGTTGACAGAGTCTTCGAGGGAACTCCGGAATTTGACTACATGCATGATTTCCGCTCAGGTAAACTCCCTAAAAACGTAGGCATTTATGAATTCTTCAATAAAGCCGGGGGCTATATGCAGACACCGGAAGCTCAGAGAAATCATCTCAACTCAAACTACACCCACGTCGTTCGTGACGCCATGGATTTTGGAGTCAATGTTTTCGGACAGCTGATAGGCGGACAAAAGGTAAACGGAAAAATGATGTACTCAATGGGCTGCAACACAGATATTTGTATTGAAGCAATCGACGAACTGCATAAAATAAGAGCAAAAGGGGGCAAAGTCGCTATTATCGGAGAGGTAAACACCCAGATGCCTTTTATGTATGGCGATGCCGTATACGATGGAAGTCATTACGATATTCTTCTTGAAGGACCGGAATTCAACTACCCTCTGTTCGGACCTCCAAAGGATTCTGTAAACCTCAAGGATCACGCGATAGGACTCCATGTCAGTACTCTTATCAAAGATGGCGGTACAATACAAGTAGGTATCGGTGCCCTTGGTGATGCCATTGCTTCGGGACTTAACATGAGACAGAATGAAAATGAAGAATACAACAAAGTCCTTAAAGAAACCGGAATTGCAGAAAAATATAAGGATATTATAGCAAAACTCGGAGGAACAGAAAAATTCGAACAGGGACTCTACGGGTCATCTGAGATGTTTGTCGATGCGTTTATGCAGTTATATAAATGCGGAGTTCTAAAAAGAAAAGTTTATGACAGCATTCCAATCATGAAACTGATAAACGCCGGAAAACTTGCAACAAACAATGTACCGTCAAACATCATCGAGCTTATGCTTAAAGAAGAGGGGATTCACCCGCAGATAACAGAGAAAGAGTTTAAAATGCTCTCTGAATACGGGATTCTTAAAGAGGGCGTAAAATTTAAAGATGGTGTACTTATAGACGGAACTACAAAAGTAACTGCGGACTTCTCTGTAGCGAAAAATCTTGAAGCAGTAAAAGCACTCATCGGAAAAGAACTGAAGCACGGGAAAGTAATTCTCGGCGCATTCTTTATCGGACCACGCGCATTCTATAACGCGCTTAATTCAATGAGCGAAGAGGAGAGAATGCAGTTCGGAATGTCAGGAGTCCACAAGGTTAATCAGCTTTATGGAGATGAAGAACTCCGGGCTCTCCAGAGAAAAGACGGGCGTTTTGTAAATGCCGGGATGATGGTAAATGCTTTCGGAGCAATTACATCGGACCAGCTCGATGATGGACGCGTTGTCAGCGGTATCGGCGGACAGTATAACTTTGTTTCGATGGCGCACGCTCTCCCTGACGGTAGACTTATAATGATGGTTAGAAGCACACGAAATGAAAAAGGGAAAGTTAAATCCAACATAATGTATAACTACGGACACTGTTCAATCCCTAAGCACCTTCGTGACATACTTGTAACGGAATATGGTATTGCAGATATTCGCGGATTACCCGATTCAAAAATAATCGAAGAGATCCTTAAGGTAACCGATTCCCGTTTCCAGGATGATATAATTAAAGAAGCTAAACTTCACGGGAAGCTTGCTCCGGATTTCGAACTTGCACCTGAGTACAGACAGAATACTCCTCAGAGACTGGAATCCATGATCAAGCCATTCCAGGCTGACGGTCATTTCGTGGCATTCCCCTTCGGGACAGATTTCACAGCTGAGGAGATAGCAATCGGCGGTTCGCTGAAAGCTCTTACAGCTAAAAAGAAACCTGCAATCATCAAAGGCCTCATCAAGGAGATGTTTAAGTCTATCCCTCCTCATGCGGAGCCTTTCCTGAAGAGAATGCAGCTTGACAAACCAAAAACACGTAAAGAAAGACTTATGCGCAAAATTGTTCTTTCAGCAATGAGAGCGAACGGCAGAATTTAACTCATCCTGCCCGTTCTCTCTTTACAAAAGAGAGAACGGGCTATAAATAACTGCTTCGCTATCACGTCATGCAGATATTCTTCATAGCATCTTAACGCAAAGAGAAAATACCCTTCGACAGACTCAGTGTGACGTGCTATGAATAACTTTAATTTTAATATACGAACCCATCCGTGCTGTACTTAAACTCAGCCTCACGTCAGCTAATACAAACTGTAACTATTTACTGTTGTGTGTATTTTTTTGCGAACTTTATTCCAAACAGTATAAGACAACTTTTTCCGCTGGCATGTACAAAAAATATACACAAATATCACGCCAACGATCAGATTTTCAAATAAAAATCGAAAATAAATATAAACAAACATAATTATTTTTGACATTTAATAAGATATACTTTAGGATTGTTTCACCATTTTTAAAAGAATGGTGAATTGAGCAGACTTAAATGGCAGATGGAAATAATTATACATAAACCACGCCGTAAAAATTCAATGCTCGCTGTATCAAAAAAATATAGAAGCTTAATATAAATAATCCGGTTCCAAACTTTATTGACAATTAAAAACTCAAAGGCTGATAGCGGGAAACCATGCGGCGGGATGATTTAATGTCTGATCACTGTCAGGTTTATAGAAACTGCTGTCATAACCGACTGCATCGTCAGTGATCTGATTTTTATTGATGTTGTTTTATTCGCAAGAAGCAAGCTTACAAAATTAAAATTACGGGGTAAATGATGAACGGAAAAACTGGTGTAATCTCCAATGATGTGAAAAAAAGTGTTGATGATGTCATAAACTACGTGGGCAAAGATATTACATTTGCCATGACTCTGGGTTTAGGTAAGCCGATCCTCTTTATTAACGAACTTTACAGAAGAGCCAAAGAAGATCCGACAATAAACCTTAAAATCGTTACAGCCCTTTCACTGGAACGCCCAAAGGGGAAGAGTGAACTGGAAAAAAGATTTCTGGGACCGCTTACGGATAGAGTTTTCCATGGTACTCCTGAATTTCAGTATATGCTTGATTTCCGTGCAGGGAAAATGCCGAAAAATGTTGCGATATATGAATTCTTCGGCAAGGCAGGTTTAAACCTCAAAACACCTCACGCCCAGCAGAACCACCTGAACTCAAGCTATACGCATGTAACACGGGACGCTATCGATTTCGGCACCAATGTATTCGGACAGCTTATAGGATGCCGTAAAGTCAACGGCAAAATGGTTTACTCCATGGGATGCAACACGGACATCTGCATTAGTGCGAATGAAGAAATTCACAAGAAAAGAGCAAAGGGAGAAAAGGTTGCAGTTATCGCAGAGGTCAACGAACAGATGCCCTTCATGTATGGTGACGCAATCTATGATGCTAAAAATTATGACATTTTACTTCATGGTCCTGAATTCAATTATCCGCTTTTTGGACCACCAAAAGATTCTGTAAATATAAAAGATCACGCTATCGGTCTGCATGTAAGTACGCTTTTTAAAGATGGAGGGACCATCCAGGTTGGTATCGGAGCACTTGGTGATGCAATTGCAGCAGGCCTCAGCATGAGACAGAATGAGAATGCGGAATACAACAGAGTACTTGAAGAGACCGGTATTGCTCATAGATACAAAGATCTGATCTCCGAACTGGGAGGAACCGGGACTTTCAAAGAGGGTCTTTACGGCTCATCCGAGATGTTTGTGGATGCTTTTATGCAGCTTTATAAAAGCGGTGTTCTTAAACGTAAAGTTTACGAAAGCATTCCTATTATGAAATTATTAAATGCAGGTAAAATTTCCGCGAATAAAATACCGGCTAATATTATTGAACTTCTCCTTAAAGAGGACGGCATTCATGAAAGATTAAGAGAAGAGGAATTTAAGATGCTCACTTATTTCGGCATTCTTAAAGAAGATCTTAAATTTAAAGATGGTTTTATTCTCGATGGAAAGACAAAATATTCATGTGATTTCTCAGTAGCTAAAAATCTGACTGCTGTGAAAAAACTCATCGGGAAAGAGTTGAAAAACGGACAGGTTATACTTGGCGCTTTCTACCTTGGGCCACGTGCTTTCTATAACGATCTTAACGCAATGAGCGAAGAGGAGAGAATGCAGTTTGGCATGTCAGGTGTAGAAAAAGTTAATCAGCTCTATGGAGATGAGGTTCTTCGATCTCTGCAGAGAAAAGACGGCCGTTTTGTAAACACCGGGATGATGGCAAATCTTATGGGTGCTATTACATCTGATTATCTTGAAGACCAGCGTGTAGTAAGCGGTATTGGAGGGCAGTATAACTTCGTCGCAATGGCACACGCACTCCCTGATGCCAGATGCATCATGATGCTTAGAAGCACAAGAAGCGTGGGAGGTAAAATAAAATCGAGCATATTGTACAAATACGGGCATTGCTCAATCCCTAAATACATGAGAGATATACTCGTTACTGAATATGGTATCGCCGACCTCAGAGGAAAACCGGATTCAGAAGTTATTATGGAAATGCTGAAAGTAACAGATTCCCGCTTTCAGGATGAGCTCATTAAAGAGGCAAAACTTCATGGAAAGCTCGATCCAAATTTTGAACTCGCACCTGAATACAAACAGAATTTTCCTGCAAAGATTGAGTCTCTATTGAAGACTTTTCAAACTGACGGGCATTTTGTACCATTCCCCTTTGGAACTGATTTTACTGCTGAAGAGATAGTAATAGGTGGTTCGCTGAAAGCTTTCAACGGAAGAAGAAAAACTGAAATACTGAAAAAAATATTCTTTGAACTGTTCAGATCTATTCCGCCAATTGCAGAACCGTATATAAAGAGGATGGATCTCCACGAGCCGAAGAACCGTAAAGAAAAAATTATGCGTAAAGTTGTTGTAGCAGCGCTGAGAGCTAACGGGAAGATTTAACTCCCCCACTCTTATAAAATCAATCCCATTAAATGAAGCCCCCGCACCCCCGGAGGGGGACTTTAAAATCCTTGCCCCCTCCGGGGGTGCGGGGGCTTCGCTTAATGGTGCTTTTATTTACTACTCTCTCTTCCTCAGCATAAAACCTTTCTTCTGTATATAGTCATACCTTACATTTGTACCAGGCTGGTAGACCATTGCCATGATAGAATCCTGCCCCTCTTTGATTGAAGAGTATTCTGCAAAGTCAAGAGTCCGTATAACGGCCTCGAATACCCTGAGTGCTCCCGAATGATCACAAAGCACAACACGTTTCCCCAGGTTTGACCTCATAAGGTCGGCAAATGAATGAGCAATTCTCCAATCCGCTTCTATGAGGGTTTCACCTTCAGGGAAATGATAGAACCTGTTTTTAAATAATTCCTTGGCCGTTTTCTTCTTTTCATCATCAGTTCCATCCAAGGAAGGGCCATAAACTTCGAGCATTTTTTTATAAACATCATTTTTCAGTTTATGTGTAAGAGCTCCGTACTTTTGCGAATTCAGTCCATAAAGCGGAGTAAAGGTAATATCGGAAAATCCGGCCTCCTTCAGAAAACACTCTGCAGTCTCTTCGGTATTTTCGCTCTCGCTTCCATAAACCTGCACGGGATTTTTCGATGAAGTTTTCCATAAGGGGTAACCCTCTTTAGCAAGCAGATCAGCCATCACTTTAAAATCTCTGCCAAGCTCTCTGGCTGTATCAACGCCCTTCTCTTTCAGTTTATTCCCGATTGATCCGCTTAGACGTTTATTGTTATTCCATGTATCCCACACTCCCGAGCCGACAAATTCAGGATTATCCCCTCCCGACTCATGAATAGATTTTCCATGACGGATCGTAATCATCTGCGACTGGTTCAAAGGAACATAAGCATCAGGATAAATTGGAATCCCTTTACCGTTATCGAGCCAGACAATTCCCTCTTTCAAAAGAAGTCCGCTTCCGTCGTCAAGCACACGGCCCGTAGTACGCATATGGCCGCCGGGATTAATCTGCATATCCTCTATTGCAAGAACAAGTTTTGTTCTATAACGGGTATGCCTTGCACCGAATGCAGGTATATTTTTAGGTACAAGTATATCACTGACATGCGCCAGTGAAAATTTCTGATGAAGCAGACGCTTAAAGCTGTCGTTTTTAATAAGTCCGTTCCAGGCAAGATAAAACAGATGAGGATCGCCATTCGGAACGCTATTCTGCAGAAATTCAAATTTATACTTTATATAGTCCTGCGGTGTGACATCGTTCTCAAGAGCGAGAATAAAAAAATAAATATTCTTTCCCAGAATCTTCAGCTTGTTAATGAAATCAACATTCACATCCTCCGGGGATATGGATATTCTTTCATTGTACACCCCCTGAAGAAATCTGATATCATTAATTATATTTTCTGCGCGGTATGAATTATGAAACTCGGCATGTTCACGGCTGAGCCCGGTTTCCGACATAGACTCGCTTCCGCATAAAACTGTATTATCTGTTTTATTATCTTTCATATTGTTATCCCTTGTTATAATGATATATTGTAGAACTATACATCATTATAACAAGAAACACGCAGCGGGTCAATTTTTTAGATGGTTTTATAAATTATTTATTGTTTACCGGAAACAATCGGGAATAAACAGAAATCCGGCTTCCGGATGAAAGCAGGAATTTTAAACGACCCTGTTACGTCCTGCTCTTTTGGCTTTATATAGATTTTTATCTGCACGCTTGATCATCTCTTCGTCCCAGTCATCTTTTTCAATCTGGGCTACGCCCATGCTGATTGTTTTAATCCCTATGTCTTTGAAATGATGTTTTTCAATTTTCTTTCTCAGTTTTTCGGCAAGTTTTCTCGCCCCATCGGCAGTGGTTTCAGGGCATACAATAAGAAACTCCTCGCCCCCCCATCTCCCTATAAAATCCACTTCACGTACATGTTCTTTCATCATAGAGGCAATTCCCGTAAGAACGACGTCTCCCACATTGTGTCCGTAGGTATCATTGACAATTTTAAAATGATCTATATCTGCAATAATTATTGAAAGAGGATGTTTATATCTCCGCGCCCGAAGTACTTCAATTGTAAGAAGCTGCTCTATCTTGGACCTGTTATAAATACCGGTGAGTCCGTCAGTGCTTGCAAGCCTCCTAAGCTCATGCACCATAAGCTCCCTCTCCTCAACATACTGCTGAACTTCGGTAAAAAGCCTCATGTTTATCATGAGAACAAGTGAGAAGGTCATCATAATACCAAGCATCTGGCTCGTCATCATAATGGCTGAATCAATTATACCCGCAGTAATAAATTCATTTTCATGCGGATAGAGAAAAAAAGCAGCCCCTACCCTGAAAGAATAAAGCAGAAGCATCAACGAACATACTATTGCTGTATTCCTGTAAATATTTCTTTTATCTTTCTCCGTTTTATACATAAGCAGATAAACAGATTGTGCTATTATAATAATTACAGAAATGGAGAAGAGAAGAATCCTGTATTTAAAAACAGGATCAATAAAACGGAAATAGTAATACAGAATAAAAAAGAAGACAAGATAAACACTATTTATTAAGTATTCAGATTTTCTCTCCATAAAACGCTGAAGTCCAATGAGAAAAAACATCATCCCGCCGACAATTATCGTATTTGCAACCACTGTAGATATTAGATCAGGGATTATGCCCTTAAGCATTACAAGAAATATACCCAATGTCTGCAGAATATAATAGATAAACCAGTGGGAAGTCCCTTTAAACCTTTTCCTGTTCTGAAGCCACACGTTCCCCATAACAATAGTGACAAGTATATTGCTTACGAGGTAACTGAACATTATTGTCTGCATTTCAAAAGTTGGCATATATACTGTATCACCTGAAAAGTGTTAATTCTGCAAATTTTATATAATAATAACAGAAGGTCAATACTTTATTATTTTTAGACTATAGCATTTTTCGATTGAATTGGCACTCTTGCTGTCATTTCGAAGAAGCGATAGCGACTGAGAAATCTTTATTGCACAGTTAATACATTTGAGTTCAACAAGATTTCTCACCCGAAAAATTGACTGGGTTCGAAATGACAGGCCCTAAACATTTCTTAACCTGCAATATTGCATTCTAACAACCCTCCCCCGTCTCATCACGGGGAAGGTGCCCAACGCGATGTGGTGAGCCTGTCGAACTAGGCGGATGGGGGGAATTAAAAATCCAGCGTATCAACACATCTTGGAAACGGGATTACATCACGAATATTCTGCATACCTGTTACAAACTGAATTAATCTCTCAAACCCAAGACCAAATCCCGAATGAGGAGCAGACCCGTATTTCCGGAGTTCCAGATACCACCAGTAATCCTTTTCGTTGAGACCCATATCATTTATTCGTCCCAGAAGCTTATTATAATCGTTCTCTCTTTCACTTCCCCCGATTATCTCGCCAAGACGGGGAACAAGAACATCCATTGCCCGTACAGTCTTTCCGTCATCATTCAGCTTCATATAGAATGCTTTTATATCTTTCGGATAATCAGTAACGATTACCGGTTTTTTATATACTTCCTGAGTCAGAAATTTTTCATGTTCGCTCTGGAGATCGATGCCCCACTCCACGGGAAATTCAAATTTCTGTCCTGACTTTTTAAGTTCATTAACTGCATCGGTATAAGTAATCCTGCCGAATTCACTGGCAGCTATATGCTCAAGATTTTCTATTATCCCCTTCTCTATCATTGAATTGAAAAAATTCATGTCATCAGCACAGTTATCAAGCACATAACGGAGAATATATTTTATAAAATGCTCCGCCGTATCCATATTCCCTGTTATATCACAGAATGCCATTTCAGGCTCTATCATCCAGAACTCGGCAAGATGTCTTGAAGTATTGGATTTTTCCGCCCGGAAAGTCGGCCCGAATGTGTAGACATTTTTCAATGCCAGAGCATAAATCTCGGCATTGAGCTGACCGCTTACGGTTAGTGATGCCTCCTTTCCGAAGAAATCCTTTGTATAATCTATCTTACCCTCGACTCTGGGAATATTGTTCAGATCAAAATTTGTTACATGGAACATCTCCCCAGCACCTTCACAGTCGCTCCCTGTAATTATTGGCGTATGCACATATACAAATCCGTTATCATTGAAATATTTATGTATGGCAAAACTCATTGCGTTTCTCACACGCATAACGGATCCGAAAGTGTTTGTTCTCGGGCGAAGATGAGCGATCTCCCTCAGAAATTCAAACGAGTGCCGTTTCTTCTGCAGCGGATACTCTTCTGGGGATGCATCACCCAGTATCTTTATTTCAAGGGGTGAAACCTCAGCGCTCTGCTCTTTCCCAAGAGAGGGGACAAGTTTTCCTTTTATGGAAACACTGGCACCATTGACAAGACGGGGATTGATTTCATCATAACCGGGGAAAGTCCGCTCAAGAACAACCTGTATGCTGTTCATTGTTGAACCATCGTTTACAGCTATAAATGAAACCTCTTTTGAATCTCTTCTTGTTCTGATCCATCCCTCAACAAGAACCTCCCGGCCGTCCCCCTCAAGTGTAAGAATATGTTTTATGGTTTTTTCTTTCATTGTTTTATCTCTCTTTTTATAGATTTCATACACCCCGCCCCTATCCGCCCGTTGGGCTCCTTTCCCCATGAATGGGAGAAAGGGGAACACCGGACTTTTACCATCTTCTCTCCTCCCATTCATGGGGGAGATGCCCAACGGGCAGAGGGGGCGGATTGGGGCGGAAACAAGGAATTGCAGCCCCTTGTTAAGAATCCCCTATTCTTACTTCATGTCAATAATTTTATCTCCGAAAAACTCTTCGTAACTCATAAGCTTAATTCCGTTTTTACGGGCATTATCCAGTTTGCTGCTCTTCCCGTTTACATCGTCACATATCAGTATTGCAAGATCTTTTGTGACAGCTGGTGAAAATTCATATCCCATCTCTTCAATCATTTTTGCAAGATCGTTTCTCTTCCCCGGACCTTTACCTGTCATGCAGACTTTTCCCGAACTTTCTTTCTGCCCGGCATCAGTTATCTCGAGAACTTCAAGAAGCTCAGATAGAAGTCTCAAATTTGATTCATCTCTCTTCCATTCGATAATATTTTTACCGATAACATATGAATCATCGTTAAAATCGAGAAATCCCTGTATTGTATAAATCCCCATCTTTACAAGGGATTTCTTCTGCACAAGGGGTATCCCCAGTCTGCTGATCAGCTCAGCGGGAGTTATTCTTTTTGAACTTCGGACCTCTGTTATAAAGTTCAGGATCTTCTTCTCCGCAAAGCCATCTATCCCTTCAAAATCCTTTTCTGTAAGTTCATAAAGATCTTTAATACCCTTAATCCGTCCTAAATCAAAAAGTTTACGTATAGATGCTTCGGCAACATTCTCAATATTGCAGTTTTTAACCCAGTATATAATCCGCTGAATTATCTGTTCTTTACATTCCGGATTAATACATTTCAGATGAACTCCCGATTGGACAGGAACACTTCCGCATGAGGGGCATTGAACTGCTATAATTTCACCGCTGAAGGTTTCCCGGTTCTCCGAGCTTTTATTACCATAAACAAATGGAATGACATCATTGGCTCTCTGAACAATCAGAGTATCCCCTTTCTCAATTTTCAGTTTTTTCACGTTTTCAAAATTGTTCAATGTTGCTCTTCCAAGCTTTGCCCCGCCTATTACAACAGGTTCAAAAAGCGCTACCGGCACAAGGTTCCCCTGACGGCTCACCTGCCATACCACATCATTAAGTATTGTTTCACGGAACTCCGCCGGGGGCTTCAATGCTATTGCGTAGTGATGATGATGATCCAGTATCCATCTGCTGTCAATCTCTTCAAAGAGTCTCCGGTCATCCACTGACACAATAAGTCCGTCTGTTTCGTACTCCCAGTCGCTTCTCAGACACTCCATGTACAGATTGTAGAATTTATCAATTTCGCCCGCGTCATAAACAAGTTTGTATTTCACCGCGTTAAATCCGTTCTCCGCGAGAAGATCTATCCTCCCGGCTTCGGAATCACCCGATTCACTTCCGCTCAACTGATAGACAGCGAATCTCACATACTTAAGATCACCGCGGTTCTCCTTCCTGTTAATAAGGCCGACACAGTTATTCCTCAACGGCCTCCCGCCTGTATCAAACTCAGTGGTGCGGGGAAGATAAAGTTCGCCCCGCACTTCGATATCATCCTTTGTAAATTTAACAGAAGCGGGGATATCCTTTACATACTCCGCAATATGAGTTATATCCTGTCCGTATTCACCGTCACCCCGTGTTGCGACGTAAAAAAGTTTACCGTTTTTATATCTGCAAGTAGCGGAAAGACCGTCTATTTTCGGTTCTATAATAAAAGGCTCACCCCCGTTAAGTGCCAGTCTTTTTATCCACACATTTATATCATCTATATTCTTCGCTTTCCCCATCGAGAGCATAGGGATCTGATGTTTTACCTTATCTGATGTTGAAGCCCCCGATCCGACTGATGAAAAATATTCGTTCTCCGGATCAGCAGCACGGAGCTGTTCCTCCAGATCATCAAACTCCGCATCTGTCATAACAGGAGTATCGGTATTATAATAAGACTCCCTTGCCTCAATAAGAAGCTTTACAATTTCATCACTATTCATCTGAATTTCATTACTCCGGTTTTTTTATAATTAAAAAATAGATTATTTATTCCAGCTGTACGGACGGTTTTTAAAGCTCAACCGTTCCGGAATGTACATTTAAATTCACTTTATGACCATATCAACAAATAAACAAAATTACACCGGTTAATTAATATAAAAAAAGTCAAAATTTTTATTGACTCTGTATTAGTCATTATTATAATTTAATCCAGTGTTATTAATACTAAAGGAAGGAAAAAATGAAAAAAGTTCTAGTTCTTATTATGTCATCACTTATGATGATCGCTTTTTTAAGCTCTTGTACTGAAACTACTCAGACAAAAGATGCGACTCCAACAGTTAAGTCTGATGACGGTGGAGATTTCGCTGTAAAAGCTATCAACAATCAGGTTAGTGATTTTGCAATTGACGGTTTCCCTGGCGGAAGCTCAAAATTAAGCAAAAATGAAGACCTCGAAAACATGAAAAAGATTGTTGCTCTTGTTAAACCTATTATCGATCAGGTTCCTGCTGGTTATGTAATGCAGATTACAGGTCATGCTGCTGATTATGATGGTAAAGCAAAGCAGATGAGCGTTTCTAAAGCAAGAGCAGAAAAAATTTACACCGAACTTAAAAAAGCTGGTGTTGCACCTGCGAAAATGACTTACAAAGGTGTTGGAATTACTGAGCCAATCTCTGGTGCTGATTTAAAAGATGCAAAACAGAGAGCTGTTTCTTTCAAAGCTGTTAAAAAATAATTTTACTTTTAATAAACCCCGCCGAAGGCGGGGTTTTAATTTCTCCTTACACCCGATAAAATCACCCGTTTATTTTATAATCCTGTTTTTAACACTTACATCTCTAAGTACAACATCGGGCATTTTCTGATCAAGTGACTTTAAAAACTCGGTTACCTTAGATTTATCTATTAATGTAGGATCACTCTCCATTCTGAATTTTGATGAGGAAACATAGTCGTCAAGTTTACCGGAAAGTGTTTCCATAAGAATATTCTGCCACTCAAGGGATCCCCTCTTCTCAAAATAATCATAAAATTCGAACTTGTCTTTAAACTTCGGAAGTTCAGTCTGTTCAATTTTCCACGCAGGGAGAGAGATGTCGGCACCTGCGGTAACGTTCCCACGGCTCCTCTCCATTACCGATTTTATTGAGCTTATTATAAACTCGCGGATTTTCCGGTCTCCTTCAAGAAACACCGCCAGTTCACCCGCATGGGCAAACTTCGGATTCTGAAGATTTTTCTCTATATACTCATCCTTCGACATCCCCTGACCGGAAGCACGTTCGCCGGTACCATCGCCGTCCATAATATCCATAATCACCAGAGAATACTCCCTGCGGAACTGAAGTTTACCGTCTGCAGGATTTTTCGCCAGAATCCCGAGACCGCTTACTACTTCGCCCAGAAGTTCCGCCTGGATTTTTTCAAATCCCCCCTGCTGAATAATCTTCTTCTCCAGTTCAAGTATTACGCGTTTATAATTCTCACGCGCCTCAAGCTCTTTAAGCTGTGCAGCAAGTTTCTCTTCATAGGAATAAATTCCATCCTTCTCTTCAAGAATCTTCAAAAGAACAAGTCCCGACCAGAGTTTAGCAGGATTAAGATAATTTGTTTTCCGGAAAGGATCGGGGAAATACTTTGCATCGAATGAAGGATGATTAAAAAGATGCAGAGGATGACTTCTCTCGGAGATCAATGAGTGATAATCAACAGCACTCTCTTCGAGTGAATTTATTTTAAATATGGGAAAACCGAGAAGCACACCGATGGAAATCATCTCATAGGGCTTGCAGAGATTCGGGACTTCAAATGTCTCCACGCTAATATCAGGATCGGCATTCTCTCTTTTCTTGTAATGATTCAGACGCGGAGGAAGATCATTGGGAGCCCCCTTATCCGGTTCATCTCCGTCTTCATATGTGTTAAGTGGAAAGTTAGTTACAGTTCTGAAATATTCAACAGAGCTTAAACCGGAATTATCCAGATAAATGTAGGGCCTTGAAAATCCGTCAAGTTTTTCAAGCAGCCTGTTAAGGGGAACCTTTCTTTCATCAAGTATCTGCTTAATCGAAATAGATTCGAAACTGAATCCTTCAAATCTTGAATGTATAAGCTGAAACAGCTTCTTTTTGATATTGTCAATCTCTATCTTAAGAATAGTTGTCTCGCTTAAAGTCAG
>PGXT01000038.1:25389-31994 GCA_002839285.1 Spirochaetae bacterium HGW-Spirochaetae-5
CCCTCTGTGGAAATCAGATATGTCTGAATAAACTGATCGGCGTCATCCTCACGGTCAAATTTAATAAAGTCAACTTCACGGCAGAGATCTTCAACGGATAGACGTGAATAAAAATATTTTTCAATAAAAGCGTTTATCTCTTTTCCGCTGATAAGATAAAAGAAGAGAGGATTCTTCTCCTCAAGAAGTTTAAATCTTAAGCCTTCGATCTCCTTCATCAGCTCATTCCGGAGAGCCGAAACTTTCTCGGATAAAACACTTATCTCTGTATTTTTTATATTAAACAGCACCGCGCGGAGCTCACGTGTAAAAGCTTCGGCTGCAGTAAGCATCGATTCATAAACAAGCTGTCCGAAATTAAAAGCAGCCATCTCCACAACTGCTTCAGCAGCCTTAATGTCGGGATCTGCTGATTTCTCCGCCCTTTCAAGAATTTTCTCCATATCGTCAGAGGAATATCTGGCAAGGGCCACTCTCTCGCGGTAATATCTCTTCTGATAAAGATCGAGTTTTTCAAGAAGAAGATCCGCAGCCATTGCCGCGAAAAGAAAACCCCGTTCAGGATCGGTAATATACTTACCCGTTTCCGCTGTCAGTATCCCCTTTATCTTCTCAAGCTCAAGCCTGTAGCGCTTCTCCATTCTCGCCATCATACCCGACTTAAGCTTCTCCAGTTCACCCTTGCCGTAGTCACGGATAACATTTTCAATAAGCATTGTAACAGCACGCTTATCCCCGCTTTCCGATGCCGAGGCGAGTTTTTTCCTGTAGGATGTCATCTCGATTCCGATGTCGGCCTTGTAATCGGGATAGGTGCGTTCAAAAATCATTCTGCAGTCCAGACGGAGAGCACGCACCAGTCCGCGGTTTATATCACCAAGAGTTTCGGACATGAGTCTACCCTTTACCGGCCGGAAGAATGAATCGATCATTTTTACTGCCATAATCCTGTAACCGATCTCTTTAAGATCAGGAACAGGGTATATTACTCTTGATATTCCGAATGAATTGTAACAGGCCTTTCTCTGCGCCTTGTCGTCTTTCGGAAGGAATATTGAAGCTCGTGTGGAATCATTAACCATGCGCTCTTCAATTGCCCCCCCCACAATTGATGACACAAATGTGGAGATAAACTGACCGGTCAGATCCTGGACCTGGTCGCGCCCCTGAAGAGAGTTCCCTGCCATATTTTCAACATCAAGCATATAGAGCATACCATCATCGAAGAGCCTGTCTGCAACTTCGACTTTCCGGCCGGAGGGATATGAAGCGCGGAAGGTGCTCCCGCTCATAAAATAATCTATCTCTTTTAATGCGGCGTAGGCATTAGCCCTTGCGTTTCTGTTGCTTACAACTCTCTTAAATGCCGAGGGTAAAACCAGTATGCCGTAAATCCGCGGTTTTGGCCAATGGTCTTTGAATATATCCCGGACCATTGCGGCAAGATCAAGGATCATCCCGTTCCCTGTTCCTCCGACAATCGAGGCTGTAAGAAATATGGAGATCTGACCTTTACGTCTGGTATGGGCGACTCTGAATTTAAACTCCTTACCGTCAAAGTTTGCGCCGCTCACTTCAAAGTAGTGACCCTTTTCATCACAGGGGAAAGACTTCATCTCCACTTTACCTTCAATATGCGGACAAAGAACTGACTTTGCCAGCGCATCGGGCTCAATGATTGTTACAAAATGATCGGCCGGAATCTTGTCACTGAAATTATATCTGTTTACTCCTCTTCTAATCTGAAAGCTTATTACCTCATCCTTCTTGTCTCCACCCTCTTTAACATCCATGAGCTGAAAATATTTAGGGTCATCGGTAAGATTATCAAGTCTATCTCTCTCTTTAATAAGAGCTTTTCTTATATTGTCCTCGTTATAGAAAAAAGCCAGCCTCCCCAGAGGACGGGTCTGATTAGCCCCCTGTCCGGCACGGGTTGAAATATCATAAGCATCGGGATTCGGGAGCCAGTCAAAGCATGGATCATTGGCGTGCTTGTCCCGTAAAAACTCCATTGAAAGTTCCGCGGGAGTGGGCGATGAGAGATAGAGCATCCGGCGCTCCTCCTGAAAGAACTGGTCAGCCGGAAATCTGTATCGCCCCCCTTTCCCCTCAATACTGGTTTCAATATCTGTTGTATCTATACCGACCCATCTCATATAACGGTGAGCTTCCGCGGGGATATTCTTCTCTATCCACTTCTTGGCAGAGAGCACCCCCTTCATACCGGAGCCCCCGACGCCGATTACAATAGATTTTCTTACCGTCGGTTTGTCATCGTTGATTATATTCTGAATCGATTTATGCAGAGCGTCATTTGCCATATTATTTTCCTGCCGAACTGAATGGATCCATCATGGGATAAAGACCCTCTTTACTGGGAGATGAAACATCATATCCGGGATAAACTCTGTATAGCCTTAGAAGAAAGTTTTTCTCGTACTTCGGAATTCCCGCGGCAGTCTTCACCTCGTACTCCTGATTGAAAAGATGAAATTCGAAATATCCGTTTACAAACTTCTCGTCCTGATTCAGTCTCTCACCTATACGGATGCGGATCGGCTGTTTCGGATCGATAATAGGAAACGTGGGGTCCCCGGCAGGATCCTCCTCTTTCATAATATATATCCTTTCGCGCGAACCCATCTGCCTGAATGAATCGAGACCGGGATAATAGATCAGAGCTTTACCCTCGCGCCTAAGGTCGAGCATATATTCTTCGGAGATGCTGTCAGGGAGATTATATATATCCTTCTCTTCTCTGTTCTCCATGATCCGGATATGGATGTTCAGATGATCGTTCATTACTTCCGTGGAAAAAGTCTTAATACTCCCCTCGGTCTGCCCTACGGTTATAAGCTTTTCAGTTACATTTTCATTAGCAAGTGAATACTTGAAGATCAGCCCCGGATCAGGAAGATCCTTCGGATCGACTGCGCCTTTCACTGCTGATTTTTTAGGTTTAACTTTAAATTTTGAAGAATCGTCCGGTTTCTTTTCTCCGGATAGATCGACAATACCATCTCCGGTTCTTCTTGCCCTGTTGAGCGAGATCCTCTGCAGTACCACAGCCAGTACAAGTATAACTATTACAAGAAAAGATCCTATGAGCAGAATTTTATAAAATTCAATATCCTTCTGCAGCTCGTAAATCCTGGGATCCAGCTGCTGAAACATGACAAGTGAATAAATAAATTTAAACATTACTCCCCCTGAAAAATCAGATATTTATAGAATGGATGTAACCGTCAGTGGAACCGAAAAATAACCGGTCCCCTTCGATGAGAGGCTTTCCGTATATATTACCATCGGACTTGAACTTGAAAACCTCTTTACCCGTTGCCGGATCAAGAGCATATAGCGCATTATCAGCCGAGCCGAACCAGATACGACCGTTGTGTATCACAGGTTCTGTCCTTATCTTCCCCCCGGCGGCAAACTGCCATACCCGTTTGCCGGAATTATCGAGGCAGTAAAAAATACCGGAATCGGAACCGAAGAAAAGATGTTCGACTCCATTTATTTTTCCCGAAACGATATTCCCTATAACCGGAGATTTGACGACAAAGTTCCATTTATATGTTCCGCTCTTTTTATCAACGGCATAAACAAAACCATCCGTGGTAGCTGCGGCAACAAATCCGCCTGCTTGTGAAACGAATGGCTTCATCCTGCATGAACCGCTCAGTTCATACTCCCAAATTTTCTGCAGTTTGCTGCCGCTGTAATCGAATCCGAAGAGACGTCTGTCCTCTGACCCGATAAAAAGCATACCGGAATCCGGGGCCGAATGTATCGAAGGCATAAATTCCATCAAGCGAAGTTATAAGCAGATACTTACCCGCGATTACCGGTTCGGCAAGTACACCCTTTTTCATCTTTTTCTGCCAGAGGAGTTTATTCCGTATACCGTCTGTTTCTGCCGTGGATGAATTTAGCCCTGTATCAACGGCGTAAACAGTACCTTCACGCGTAGCAGCATATAAAACTCCTTCAAAAAAAACAGGCGATGTATAGATTGATCCCTGAAGTGTAACTTTGCTTACGGTCTGAAGAGCTGACTGCCCCTGCTCGAAGAAAAATATCTCACCCTTGAGATTGGCCGCAGCGTATATTTCACGGTTTATTTTATTTGCAAGTTTTATGCAGCCGGAGTGGATAGCACCACCGGTTCTTAAAGAGAAGGATTCTTTGGGAGCATCACTCTTCGGTTCAAAGGTTAGATCATCTTCGGCATCACCAAGGAGAGAACCGGTTTTACCTTTAATAAGAGCTGTAAAGGATTCATCAAGGAGAAGATTGGCCGAATCGAAGGCTTTCAGAGGTTTAAGATAGGGATTTTCACTCATATTTATACCGGCCCTGAAATTATCCGCCTTTTAAAAACTTATAGCAAAATGCCGCCGTGCCGCAGGCGCGGAGGAATATTTATTACCATTTTTAAAAACCGCAGAAATTATTATTTATAATTTCAGAATACCGAATAAATATATAAAGTCAAGAAAAGTTTTTTACGCAACTACTCATAGACCGGTGGTAAATTTTAATCTCTACAGAACAAACTCCCGCACTCCCAATGTCATTAAGTTAAGAGATTCTAGATTCTTCATGCATCATTTTGCAGTACCAAATGCCCAGCCCCCTAAATCCCCCGGAGGGGGACTTTCAAACTATATCGTAAAATTCATTCATTTTAACGTAATTTTTTCAAAACAAATGTCTTTTAAGTCCAACGACCGGGGATTTAGGGGGCTATGTGTAAAGTTCTGGGATTTCCAAATCGCTTAACTTAATGACATTGACCCGCACCCCGGTCTGGGGGCGTAGAAGTAATTAAGGTAAAAAGTATCACTGACTTATGATTAATTAGTTTTTTACTCTGTTTTAAAAGCTCCTACTACACGGGTAAGCTCATGAGCCCTGCTGTTCAGCTCACCGGAAAGACCGCTTACTTTATCTGAATTTTCCGCCGTAAGCTGGGCATATTCATTAACCGAGTTTATTGCTCTTGTAAGTTCATCGATTGTAAGCTGCTGCTCAATCGAAGAATCATGAATATCTCTTGATATTTCGCTGAACCTCTCGATTTCCGTTTCAATTTTACGGTTTTTGCCCGAGAGAGTATCGGTAAAGCTGTAGGCGTTTTCAATTACTGCAGATGTTTCGCTTATACTGACTTTTATTATATCAAGAATTTTAGAAGTTTCCATAATATTATCAAGCTCTCTGCTGATTTTCCCCGTCTGAGCAGAAAGATTCTTCTTTATATCCCCCGCCAGACTTGAAGTCTGATCTGCTAATTTATTGACTTCATCGGCAACAACTGCAAAACCTTTTCCATGCTCACCGGCTCTTGCAGCTTCGATAGATGCGTTGAGAGCAAGAAGATTTATTTTATCTGCAATATCGTTAATCATGCTCACCATTCCATCGATATTACCCACGAATGAGGATATATCCTTCATGGTCTCGACGGTTTTAAGCATGGAGGCCCGTCCCTCATCTGTTTTAGTCATTGTGACAGACACGCTCTCCATAATTTCGCCTGTACGGAGTTTCAGCTCCATTGTATCTCTGGCGATATCGAGAACCACGTCTTTCATCACAGCAAATTCCTTCTGCTGATCTTTAATCCTCTCTACATTTATGTCAAAGGATGAGGACATCTCCTCGTAGGCGCTCCCCGCCTCTTCAGTTATTGCAGAGAGATTTCTTGCAGTGTCCGAGAGAACCATTGAAGTTTTATCAAGTCCTGAGCCTGTATCTTCAAGTTCGACAGCACTGTTTGAAAGGGTGTTTACGATATTCTTAAGACGCTCCTTTACCTTATATACCGATTTATTAATTGATGAGAGTTCATCCATTACAACTATCTTCGAAGAGTAAGCCGCCAGATTCCCCTTGCCGATCTCTTTAAGAACACGATTTATCCGATCAACTCTTATTATCAATGTTTTCACAAGGATGTACGAAACATACACTGCAAGAACTATCCCTATAACAGCTATAACAGCAAGCCGCCCGTACATTGCGCCTTTATCGATATTCATCCTGGTACTGAGAATTAAAAGATAAGTTAAAATAGATAAAAACGGTACGAGCATTATTACAATGATCGACGAAAGAACCTTCTGATGAATACTTATGCTGAAGAAACGGTGTACATCGCGCCATGCGGGAAACACCCCCTGTTCAAAGACACTCTGAAGATAAATTTCACTGAGCAGAAAAAAGAGTATAACAGAAAATGATCCGCTTATGAGCATCAGCAACCACATATTGATAGCCTGCACAGCGCTTATATCGGCAAAATACATAGTAAGAAGATTAACACATGCCATTCCGAAGAGCCAGCGGAACATGGCGCCGATACTATGATAAAAGGGGAGTTTTCTGAATCTTGTAAAAGCGGCATTATAGGTCTCCTCATCGTACTCCTCCCCCCTTACAAGCATTCCGAAATACTTTAAGACAGGACGGAGCACCAGATAATTATTAAGCAGAGTTGTCGCAAAGGAGAGCGTCCCTGAAAAGAGAGCAGCAATGATAAATACCTTCAGCTGAACCGGATTAAATTCAAGATTTGAAAAGACATAAAGAACCAT
>PGXT01000224.1 GCA_002839285.1 Spirochaetae bacterium HGW-Spirochaetae-5
GAGCGTATTTGTCAAGGAGGTTAATTTTTGATTATTTTCAAAATTCACTAACAAAAAATAGTCTTAACCGGAGATATTGTATATATTTAAATACGTTATGATTTTAACGATAGCAGCTAATTATTGAATTAAGCCAGATAACCTCCGGTTCTGTTCGGGCAGCGGCTTATACGCTGACTGAGCGAAGCCGAAGCCTGATGGATGGTCTAATTCGTTCTTAAAATGGTATAATCACAGGAAAAGTTTATTATATGAAGAATTTTTTGAAAAATGTAAAACTGCAGACGCTTATATCGGTATCTTTTATTCTTCTGTTTGCCGTTTCAGCTTTAGTTGCTATTATTGTGGTGAATTATAACATGAAGAAGGCTTCACTTGTTGAGGCTGAAAATAAGGTACATATAATTTCAGATGCTGCTCTTTCAATCCATACATACTACAGTCACCAGTTGAAGCCTGTTCTTTTTCAAGATTTTGACGGGTGCATGAAAAAAGATAATTTCAGACCTGAATGGATGTCATCAACATTTGCAGTGAGAGAGATCCTCAAATATTTTCAATCAATGAGTGACTTCAATTACTATTATAAGGAATGTGCAATTAATGCACGTTCTCCTGAAAATGAGGCCGATGAGTTTGAAAAAGAATTTATTCAGGGATTAAATGACAGAACCGGTGAGGATCGTATTTCACTTATCCGGGAATATGACGGTAAGCCATTTTTTGTTTCTCTAAAAAAAGGGGAGACGATGGACCGAAGCTGTCTCAGGTGTCATACCACCGCTGCATTGGCCCCGAAGGGGCTTGTCGAAAAGTATGGTGACTCACGCAGTTTTGCCCGTGTTGAAAATGAAGTTGTTTCGGCAATTTCTGTACGCATTCCTCTTGGTGAAGCCTATGAAAATGCAGATCATTTTTCATTTGTATTTTCAATATATCTTCTGGGTATATTGCTGATTCTGCTTATATCTCTATTATTCCTTAATCAGAAACTGATATTCACCCCTCTTAATATTCTTAGAGAAAGAACAGACTGCATTGCCGGGAATTATGTTAAACTTAATGAAATGATAGATGAGCCATTCGGAAAAGAACTCTCCACCCTCACTTCATCTTTCAACAGCATGTCATCAACAATAAATGATTATCTGGTAAATCTTGAATTGAAGGTTGAAGACCGGACACGTAAGCTTAAGGAATACTCACTTGATCTGCAGAATGAAGTTGACGAAAGAAAAAGAGCCGGAGAGGAGCTGAAGAAGATTCTGAGTGAAAAAGAGATTCTGATTAAAGAGGTTCACCATAGAGTTAAAAATAATTTTAATGTAATTTCAAGTCTCATCACGCTTAAAAGCAGTGCTGTTGATGAGAAAGCGAAAGAGATTTTTGTCGAAGTGGATCAATCATTAAAAACAATGTCCCGGATTCATGAGTTTTTCTATAAATCGGAAAAAATTACCGACATTGATATAGGGGAATATTTTAATAGCATTACCCATGACCTGGTCCGCACCTTTAATCTTTCAGGCAGAGAAGTGAAAATCAATAAAGACATTGAGAGTGTTACCGTAAACCTTAATCAGGCAATAACATGCGGTCTTCTTTTGAATGAGATAATTTCCAATGCCATGAAATATGCCTTTCCAGCTGATTGGGCAGGGGAACCTGAAATAAACATATCACTTAAAAATGAAAATAGTTTTATTGAAATCCGAATCGGTGATAACGGGTGCGGGATACCGGCGGGTGTTGATAGAGAGACTTCCGACTCACTTGGTCTTACTCTTATTTATATGTTTCCTGAACAGCTTAATGGAACAATCACAGCGGAAACTCAGAATGGTACAGGTTACTGCATCCGGTTTCCGGGAAAGGCATAGCCGGTTTATTCTTATTGTTTCCGATGAGTATTATCTTCCTGAATTTTTCTGCTTTCCGATAAAGTCTTGACGCTTTTCACCATATGGCCTTTACTATTTACGGAGAAAATTTTATGAAAAAAGCACGTTATATTTTTCTTGCTGTGGGTGTAATCCTGCTTGTTGTACTTTTTGCGGTATTCGGGATAAAAAAACCTGTAATGCAGATTGTTGAATTCGGATGGAAATTCTGGATTTGTGTTCTTATATATCTTTTTAATCAGATGCTGCTTACCTACGGCTGGTTTGTTCTTATCACATATCCTCTGAAGGCCCGCCAGTATTTTGATGTTCTCATGGCCCGTATAGCAGGAGATGCCGCAACAACAATAAACACTGCAGCAAGTATTGCCGGCGATGCTCTGAAGGCCATGTACCTGAAAGAGGTTGTCCCTTTTAAAATAGGATTTGCCTCAGTTGTAATGGATAGAACTATTCATATGGTGGGGAATACTCTTTTAATACTTACAGGATTATTTGTAGGATTTTTTAAACTTAATATGCCAATTTATGTTCTGGCAGGAGTTTTTGCTTTTTTTCTGTTTTTCCTGGGATTTCTTATCTATATAATGAAGAAACAGAAACATGGAATTATTCAGCATGCGATTTCAATGCTCCCTAGCAGAGAAAATCTTAATCATTTCTGGATTTCACTTTTCATGCATACCGTTCCTGTAATGGCTGCAGGGACAATTGAAATATATATAATAATGTATTATGCCGGAGGGAGCGCTACACCGCTTGATGCTATGTTTGTCTATCTCTTCGGTCTGTTTATTGCCGCCGTTGCATTCTTTGTGCCGCTTAATATCGGAACAAGCGAAGGTTCATATTCAATGGTACTTGCTTTCCTCGGGTATGACCCGGTACTTGGTCTTACAGTGGGGATTCTCCGCCGCCTCCGTGCTCTGGTCTGGTCCGGTCTTGGACTCATTCTGCTCTTCCACAAAGGGCTGACCGGAAAAGATGTTGAGAGAGATGAAAGTCTTCTGAAATAAATTACGATAAAAGTATAAGCAGGTGATATGAAAATAACAGAAAATATAAGATGAAAGAACAGGTTTTTCTATCTGTTCTTTTTCTTGCGGCATTTATATTCCGGCTGCCGACTCTGTTCAATGATTTTTACGATGTAGATGAACTTGCTGCAATTGTTCAGACTAAGGAATTTCTAGCGGGATTTAAACCTGTTATCGATTTTTCTGAAAGTAAACTCCCTCTATATCATTCATTATTTAAATTTTCCTATTCACTCAATGAAGTTTACGGTTGGGTTATTGTTCACATTATAACTATATTCTTTGTATTCTTCACTGCACTTGCAGTCTACTATATCGGCAGACTCATCCGAGACCGTAAAACCGGCATGATAGCCGCGCTTCTCTATGCAGTTCTGATCTCTTCGTTCAACCGTCACTTCATGGCAACAAACGGTGAGGTCATTTACAATCTCCCTGTAGCTGCAGGTCTTCTTTTTTTTATTCTGCTGCTTAAAAACGGTTCATGGTATCTTCGCGTGTTTTACGCCATACTTACAGTTATCTTTATTTATGCGGCGATGATG
>PGXT01000039.1 GCA_002839285.1 Spirochaetae bacterium HGW-Spirochaetae-5
GGAGATTATCTTTTCAATCTCTTCTTCTTTCTTTGCCATATCTTTTCCTCAATCCTTTATTTTAGATATGGCTGTTTACACAATCTTTTTTACACTCTCAGATATTCCACTCCCCCAGTAAAAATTATTCATTCTTTATAATTTAAATCAGTAGGTATTTTCATTTTCCATTTTAACCACTTGTTCATTTCTAATAACAAACCAGTTAACTTTTCGGGCATATCCTCCGAAAGAGTTTTTACCACGCCAATCGCATTTTATTAACCAACCATCTTTTTTATTATAAAATGTTTCACCGCAATTCAACTCTAAGCTATCCGGATCTTTCATTATTCCCGTTAAATAATAGTGAACCATTCCAACAGATCCTTCTTTGCCAAACTTTGAAACTCTTTCAGCTTTAATTTTTTGAGCTGCTTCTATTTCGGCTTTCCGCTCTGGTGTCATCTTAGCTTCATCCAGTTTTTCCCCAACTGCACCTATTATCCAGATGATTATTAAAAGAACAATAAGAACAATGAGCCATCCACCGCAACCTATCCCGCCTTTTTTAATTTTAACTGCTGCCGGTTTTAAAGCATAACCGCAACCAGGGCAAGTTGGAGCAGTGCTGCTGATCTCTTTTCTACATTCTGGACATTGTATTATTGCCATTTCTCCCTTCCTTATTATTTTAAAATTAAACTATTCCTCTACTCTACCCAGCGGAGAATTTTCAGAGAAAACTTTTATTTTTTTTTGCAGTGGGATTAAATTTACAGATTCGGTATAAAGACTCCCGTCATAACTTTCAATTCTGATAATCATTTTTTTAGAATTAGCCATTAAAGAAAGTAAATTGGATACATCATCCAGATCAGTCATAAAAGCCCCGCTCCCATCCTGATAAACGACATATTCTAAAGGTTCATTTTTGTCAAACCTGACAGTCATTTTTCCGGAATCACCGTTATTCAAATATTTCTTAAAGAAAAAAAACTTAATATAATCAATTGATTTATCATTATCCATGTCGTAAAAGATTAAGCTAAAATCCTTGCCCGGATCTGTCATATATACTTTAGTTACCAAATCGGTAATTTCATCTGTGCTTATAGACTCATCCCACAAACCTTTAGAAAATAATGGAATTGAAATCATAATCACTATTAAAATAATAAGCTTTTTCATAAATACTCTCCATATCCTTTTATCAATTAATTTGAATATTTTAACAACCCACCAGTGCAGAGTCAACTTATTTTTGCTCTTTTTTACAATCACATCCTCCGGGATCACGATAGCCCCCTTGCATCCGGGAGGATAAACCATGGCCAGCAACCGCATGGCCGTGAAAATCTCCTCATCGAGAATCCTTTCTCTCTCTTCATCTGATACATCCATGTATCCCCCAAAGATCGGCAAAATCTTTTTTAGCGGCATTTATCGGCTTTTATAACCATTAAGGCAACTTTATTTAAAAAAAAGTACTCCACAAAACAGGGGTTTTTCGGGACATAACATGCAATTTACACTACAAAACAGGGGGTTTTTGCGACATAACAATAGAAATACACTACAAACATTTTTTTTAATCTGTATAGATATTATCAATCAGATCATTATAGAATCGGAGGAAGAGTTTCAGGTCGCTCTCTGACAGCTGGAGTTTTTCACGGGCTCTCTGCCAGGTGGTGTCCGCTGCAGAGGGGGACAGCTTTAACGCTCTGGCCACCTCTGCCCGTTTTAACCCTCTTGAATACTGAAAAAGCACCATCCTCTCACCCGGGGAAAGCTTCTCTATGGCCCGCCTTACCCAGATATAATGCATACGATAGCTGTCCGAAACATCCTCAGCAACGCACAGAACGCCCAGAACAGCCCCCCTGTGTGCCAGAGGGGTTTTTATTACCCTCATAATTACAACCTCATCACGGGCGTTCTGAAGATTTATAGTGCGGATTGTTTTAACAGCCGAGCCGGAAATTATCCGTGAGTCATCCCCCAGAGATTCACGGATCTGTATTGTATTGCCGCGAAGAAAGTCGGCGGTATCCTCGTAAAGCACCCGGCTGTGAGAGTATCCGGTAAAGCGGACAAATGCCGGATTCATATATACCACTCTCAGCTGTGGATCTTTTATAAAAACACAGATATCTATATCCTCGAAGATCTCTTTGAGGTTCTTTATTTTTTCTATCAGCTGATCCATTTACCATATTACATATTCATATTTTTGTCAGTATTTAGTATAAGGCGGTGCCGGTCGAGTGGTTTTTGAATCCAACCGGATTGTATAAACTTAAAAATACTTTAACTGTGTTGTAGTATTTAATTTAAAATATGTAAAGATTACCTATTCTCTTGAAATTTTAAGCACTGAATATAATAAATCCGTATGAATTACGGCAGCAGACTAAAATGGCTTATCAAAAACAAGGGCTTCTCGCAGAGAGATATTGCCGCTGACTTAGGCGTGCCCGAGTCCACAATGAGTCACTGGACAACCACAGATTATCCCCCGCTTGATCAGATTGAGTCTATCTGCAAAATACTGCAGATCCCCGTGAGCCGTTTTTTCGCTGAGGATAGTGACAGTTATGTTGAGGTTTCTCCGGAGGAGATGGAGCTGCTGAAGGTGTTTGGAGAGTTTTCCGAGGAGCAGAGGGAGAAGCTGCTTGAGGTTATTGATATTTTGAAGGGGTTTTGAGTTTACATTTTTATAGGATTATTGCCAAAAGTTTACATCGGGTATTGATGTAAACCGACCACGATTTAAAAGCATCACTTAAAAAGGTAGACGTTGAGTATCTACCTTTACAAAAAAAAGCCTTCTTATTTTAAAGAAGGCTTTTTTATATTAATGTATTCAGAATCTTACTTCCAATTCAGCTCCATATGATTGCCGTTCATTTCTATTTTGCATTTTGACAAAACTGACATGCCTAGGATAAAATGAATACCTTCAGGCAAACTAGTAACTCTTAATAAAGGCACCGTTTCACTTCTCCCGTCAAATGCCACATCGCTGCTGTACGTTAATACTTTTTTTGTCTCTGTATCTGTAATGCTGACTTTTTTATAATCGATAGGTCTAATTTGTAATGTCGTAATAACCTCATAAGTGCAGGCACAATCAGTGCTGCCTGTATCTACTAATCCTTTCAGAGTTCTACTTTTTCTTTTCCCTCTGACTTCAATATCAAATTCATACAAACCATGTTTATTGACCGGTATCTTCATTTTTAAAGAGTAACCAGTGAAGACAGAATTGGCATCTCTTTAGATATCTTCTTTACAACAAAACCTATATTTTCTCCGAACTGACTGATTCCAGTATTTACCCCTTCTTTAAAAGAGTCCGCAAAAAATATTTCCCCTTGATTGAAAACTGCATATTTATCTTTGTGAGTTTTGATGTATACTGGCAACTTGTCTTCAAAAAGAATACTATTGATCATAACCTCATTCTCTAATTTTTTAAGATTCATATCGTAACCCCTATTTTGACACTTTTTATATTTTTTTGTGAATATCCTCTTCCTGATAAGAACAGAAAGGGAAGAAATGTTAATTATTTTTACTTAATTAAGTATTAAACATTAAATTACTAACAATTTGTCAACAATTTTATACTTTGTTTTTCGTCAACAAACTGTTATAAATATACTTAAAATTATCAAAAATCAAACATTTAATCTCATTAAATGCATAAAAAGACATTAAATCGCAGTTATTTAAACATTTTAATAAGTCCGTCATTTCTGTTGATATGCTATTTATTGTCAAATAAAAAAATATACTGCCGAATTCAAGCCACTTTTAATTAAAATACCTTCTAATCTCACCCGCCACCCATTCACCCACAGGAACCGCCACGCCATTACCGATCATTTTATATTTCTGATTGTCTGTTCCGCTAAACTTATAGCTGTCTGGAACTCCCTGGAGTCTTGCAAATTCTTTAACAGTGTAAGGCCTGTATTCACCAGGAAAAGCCCTGTCCCTGACAAGCCGGGTTCCTTTGTCTTTTGCGTAATGAGCCATACAAGTTGGTGCGATATCATCTTTTTCGGGATCTGAGATAATAGGCAAATCCCTGTATCCGCCTTTAAGCCTTTTATACACATACTCTGGCACTTCTATTTCCGGATTACTTTCAATCACATCTTTCAAACTTAAACGCTTTCCCTGTTCAGGCTCTCTCCAGTTAAATACTTTTTTTGAACCTATTATAATCAACCGATCTCTGCGTTGCGGGAGCCATGTTTCAGCTTTTACCGGACAGAATACAGACACGTAATAATCCGGAAGTTTTGTCATCGCTTCCATCACAACAGGAAATTTTTTCATGCCGGGTACATTTTCAATAACGTACACTTCAGGTTTTTTGATAGCGATATGCCGGAAAAAATGCAGGAACAATTCGTCACCTGTACGGGTTCCGTGAATGTCTGCTGCCGTACTGTATTTCGTACAGGGATAAGTCCCGACCATTACATCACAACCAGATTCATCAAGAACCAGTTTATTCGATATGTCGCACTCCCTGACTGCATGTGAAAAATTTAATCGTTGAGTTTCGCAGCAAACAGGATCTAATTCAAAAGACTGATTCACCTCTAATCCTCCCAGAGACAAACCTATATCGAAAAGACCAGCACCGGAAAAATAACTATTTACAACAATCCCCATATTAAGCCGTCCTCTGATAATATGCTACCCACGCCGGGCAGAGTTCTCTGATCACCAGCTCGCGGAGGTTCGACAGCGTACCCGTTGTTGACCCATAAAAAATCCTGATAGAGATATCAGGATTTTTTTTTCAAATTATACATGCTCAAACTTATTCAGACTCTCCCCCTGCCTCATTACAATATAGTTTTGTTATATTTATTATATAATACCAATATGGAGGCAGATATATGAAAGATGAACTTAACCTGATAGAATCCCAGATTTTAAGAATATTCAGAAACAATAAAAAGAACACCGACGACAGTATGGATACCAAAAAGGTTCTGACCGATTCTCTTAAAGCTCTGGAGGACAACTTTGACATAATTCTGAACTCACTTACTGAAAAGGGTTTTATTCTTCAGTCGGGTGATAAACTGATCCTTACAGATAAGGGAGATGAGTATCTATACAGAACTAAACTTTACAGTGATTACTGATTTTAGTTCATTCAGCAACTTCTCAAATCTCAAATTGCGGATAATCCGTTTCCCTGCAGGGTTATCCGTAAAATAAACTTCAATCAAAACTTTTTTTAACTCAAACCCGATCCGTTGATAAAAATCAAATTTATTGACAGAAACATTATTATGCTGATATAATGCCTGAATAAAATGATAATTGAACAGACTGAATACAAATAAACTCAACCTGCATTAAGGAGAAAATTAAAAATGAATACAACTGAATCAATAATAACTTCTGATAAGTCTTTAAAAAAGATTTCTTTTTTAAAGCTGTTTTTTTATAACCTTACCGGAGTTTTTTCAGTTTTATTCATACTCACTAATACTATAATCGGCTATCCCTTTCTACTCGCCGCATCCATAATTAAACTGATCCCATTAAAACCATTACAAAAAATATGCACCAGAATTCTCATAATGATTGCAACGGCATGGATTCATAATAACACTTTCCTCTGCCGTAGAATTCTCGGTATAAAAGTAAATGTAACCGGCGACACAGACCTCCCGATGAAAGAATGGTATCTTGTAATATCCAATCATCAGTCGTGGAGCGATATTGTTGTACTTCAGATTATTTTTAACGGTAAAATTCCTCTGCTCAAATTTTTTCTGAAAAAGGAACTAATCTGGATACCGCTGCTTGGAATCGCATGGTGGGCACTTGATTTCCCGTTTATGAAAAGATATACTGCTGAGTTTATAGCCAGGCACCCGCACCTCAAAGGGAAAGATATTGAAATAACAAAAAAAGCATGCGCAAAATTCAGTACAACTCCCGTCTCTGTGATGAATTTTGTTGAGGGTACACGATTTACAAAACATAAACATGATCGTCAGAAATCACCATTTAAAAATCTGCTTAAACCAAAGGCCGGAGGAACAGGTTTTGTTTTTACTGCAATGGGTCAGCAGCTTCACAGTATTCTGAATGTTACCATCAAATATCCTCAAGGTGATCTTAACTTCTGGAATTTTGTCTGTGGAAGAATAAACAGAGTCAACGTGCTGATTAAAAAAATTCCCGTAACCCCGGATCTTATTGGAGATTACGTCTCAGATCCAGTATATCAGAAACATTTTCAGAACTGGCTGAACGATCTCTGGATAGAAAAAGATAAAACATTTGAGCAGATGTAATATTAATAAGATTACAGTATTCCACGGTTAAATTAAACCACACTACCCTTCCGATCCGCTCAGGGAGCGTTATATACGATGGCTGGGAGCCAAAGCATAAAGGATGGTTTATTCCATTCGTAAAATGCAATGGTAATTTGACCGGTAATCATTAATTACAAAAAATATTCAAAAAAATTGATCCGCAATCCTGAAAATTTATAAACAGCATGCCCGTCTGGTGAACATCGTTCAATATTGGAACTTCAAAAATATTTACAAATTCAACAAATTAATTTGCCTTTGCCTCCCAATCTTTACACTTATTATATGTGTAAAAAATCTTTTATTAAAAATATACATAATGCCGGGCTGACCATGTTAATTAAAGTATTATTCTGGATAAACATTTCGCTTTTCATACTGCATGAAATGGATGCTGTCAAAACACGTGAATGGAAAATGATGATCTTCATGAACCGATTAAGTGATGATTCGGGTCACATTATTTTTACAGCTCTGCACTTCCCTCTTTTCATACTAATTTTTTTTCTTATGAAATATTACTTCGAGTATCTGGTGCCGGTGGTTGCAGCTCTATTTATTCTACACCAGATACTGCATATAATTTTCAGAAAACATACCGAGAATAGAATGAATAATACATTCTCCAGAGTTATTATCTTAATGATGTTTCTAAACTCATGTGTCACTCTACTTTTGTATTTTGATTTTTTAAAAAATCACATATTTTATTTTCTATAATTTTTAATAGAATAAAATAATATTGACACTCAATTATAATTTGTTCCATTATTTACTCTGTAATATTTTTAATTTATAAAACTCTATTATCCTCGCCGCTGAAGGCGGCGGGGATATATAATTTTTGTTTTTACACTACAAATTATATTTAGAAATAATTACTGAATTTGTTTGCATCAATTGACATAGATAAAGGGGATACATAAATGGGGTTTAAAGACTATATAAACAATTCTAAGATATCGACCAAGCTGTCGGCACTTGCAATATTCGTTATCGTGATATTTCTTATTGTATCATCAATAAGCATGATGCTGGTAATAAAAAGTGTTCTAGGCAATTATATAAATGAAGAAGTAAAAGTTAAGTCAGAAGTACTTGTTCAGAATGTTGAAATAATGAAAAATAAATCCTTTGCAGGAGCTGAATGGTTAAGCTCATCAACAAGACTGATAGATGCTTTAAAATCAGGCAACAGAGCGGATGCATTGACTGCAGGAAAACTCGCAGCAAGATCAATGGAATTTGATTTTATTGCAATGACAGATAATAAAGGGAAAGTTTTTTTTCGGACAGATTCTCCGGAAAAATTTGGATACGATGTTTCTGTTCAGCCGCAAATAAAAAAAGCGCTCCAGGGTATAAAAAGTTTCGGCATTGAAAAAGGTGAAGTCATTAAATTTTCGATTAGAGCGACAGCCCCGGTTTATGACGGAAATAAAATAATTGGAGTTGTTTCACTCGGATATTTTTTAGACAAAAACAGCTTCCCTGACGAGCAGAAAAGATTGCTCGGCTGTGATATAACGATCTTCTACAACGATGAAAGAGTTGCGACTTCACTGGTTCTTGACGGCAAAAGACTTACCGGAACCCGGATGGAACATCCTGTTATACTTGAATCTGTACTAAAACAGGGAAAAAGCTATTACGGAAACGCAACGATTCTAAAAAGACTATACCACACAGCTTATCTTCCGTTAAAAGATGAAAATAATAACATCTCCGGTATGCTATTTATAGGCAAGGATGCCGGTGTAATTGCAAATCTGATATTCAAGCTGTTTTTATATCAGAATATAGCACTCTCAATCCTTGGTGTATTGTTTATTATAATGTTTTATTCATTCATCAAGCGCATACTGATAAAAAGACTCAATCTTGTAACTGCCCGATTAAAAGATATTGCAGAAGGCGAAGGAGACCTGACCGTTAACCTCGAAACCGGATATCATGATGAATTAGGCCAGCTCTCAAATAGTTTCAATAAATTCGTAAAAAAAATCCGTGATGTTATAACTGATATAAAAGGGATATCCCACGATTTATCAGGCATGTCAAAACAGCTATCATCCACAACCATGGTGTTCTCGGATAACGCTCAGAACCAGGCTTCTTCGGTTGAAGAGGTTAACGCTACTACCGAAGAGCTCTCTGCCGGGATGGAGTTCATTTCGGATAATACAAAGATACAGCATGATAATCTTGCACAGATGGTTGAAAAGATGAATGAACTTTCATCTCTTATTAACAGCATGGGTAAACAGGTTTCGGAATCACACAAACTTGCCAACTCCATGTCTGATAATGCGAAGAAAGGTGAAGTTTCAATCAGTACAATGAATTCAAGCATGAATATGATTAATGAAAGTTCATCCAAAGTCAGCAGTATAATCCAAATAATAAATGATATTTCGGATAAGATAAATCTTCTCTCACTTAACGCAGCGATAGAATCAGCAAGAGCAGGAGAAGCCGGACGCGGATTCGCCGTTGTTGCCGATGAGATATCCAAACTTGCAGATGAGACCGCCGGCAGCATTAAAGAGATAGACAAGCTTATCAAATTAAACAACTCCGAAATTATAAAAGGACTTGAAATATCCGATGACACCAGCCGTATAATAGGAAGCATAATCAATGGAGTAGAATCTGTAACTTCGATGATGAATTCATTAACAGATTTTATGCAGAATCAGATCAGCGCCAGAGATAAAATGAACGTGGTTGCGGATGTTGTAAAACTGAAAACTGATGAAATTAAAAACGCCACATCGGAACACCTGATTTCAACTGAAGAGATAGTAAGAGCCACTTCAACAATAAACGAGATGACACAGGCGATTGCAGCCGGAGCGGAAGAGATGGCGTCGATGTCTGAAGAGATATCAGGGATGGCTGATACACTGAAAAACAGAGTTGACTTTTTTAAAGTTTAGAATTAATCGATTAAATGATTAACACAAGCGGTGGTCATACTTTGCAGTTAACCGCCGCTTTTTTATTTGATCTGAAATTATGAGGATTTATGAATAAAACCATTTCACAATTAATTTTAACAGCGCTGTTTCTGACCTCAGGTTCTGAAATATATTCCCAGCAGAATCCAACCGGTATAAAATGGAAAAGCATCAATACCGGCACATATGAAATAATATTCCCGGAAGAGATTACCCCGATGGGGCAAAGAGTTGCAAATCTCATGGTGCATTATGAAAAATATAACTACTCAAGCATAAAAGCAAAACCGAGACATATACCCATTGTACTGATTAATCAGTATGCCGAACCTAATGGTTTTGTATCACCAGCTCCGTTTTATTCACACTGGTTTACAACACCGTCATCTTTTGATTCGGTCGAGTGGTTTAAAGGTTTAGCAATACATGAAGGCCGTCACATGGTGCAGATGAACAAACTGACGGAGGGTTTCGGTAAAAGTGTATGGCAGGTTTTACTTGGGGATATGGGATCTGCCATATTTTCTGGAATTTACGTACCTGCCTGGTTCATGGAGGGTGATGCCGTAGTAATGGAGACTGCCCTTACAAAAGGGGGACGAGGAAGGACTCCATATTTCAACATCTGGCAGAGAGGGCTTGAACTTTCAGATGAACCGAGATACTCCTACTATAAATCATATCTTGGATCGTATGATGCCCTTGAACCATACGCGGACCATTACAGGCTCGGCTATATACTTTCATCTTACATAAGAAAGCATTACGGAAAAGATGTATGGGACAGGGTTCTTTCAGATACCGGACGATATTTTCTGTTTTACACCTTCGACAGAGCTCTTTCCCGTGCGACAAGACGGTCAACAACTGAATTGTATACCTCAGCTCTTGATGAATATAAGTTACTATGGGAAAAACAGACAGAGGGTCTTGAAATCACTGAAGCTGATAAAGCAATAACCTCGGATAAAAGTTTCAGTTTACCATCGGTTTCCATGGACTACAAATACTGGTACTTTCTCCCGTATCCATCATTTTCAGCGTCTTCAGATAAATGGGAAAGCTATCTTTTCCCGGCTGTTTCCGGAGATGGAGATATAACAGCAGTAAGATTCACAAAAGATAAGAAAATATCATTTATAAAACTGCAGAAAAACAATAAGATTATAAACATCAAACAAATACCCGGTGAAGTAGTCTCCGGTTTCCTCATGAATGAAAGGTCTTTTTCAACAGGCGGAAATTTTGCATTATGGCGGGAGGGTGTACCTGATCCCCGATGGGGCTACCGCAGTTATTCCAACCTGAAACTTCTTAATATTGACACCGGGGAATCGTCCTGTCTCACCAGAAGAAAAAAGTATATAGCATCGGCCCTCTCCAAAGACGGTAAAATTGCCGCCGGGATAGAATATGGTACTGACCTTAAATACCGTCTTTCTATAATTGATACTCAGACAAAGGAGGAAAAATTCCGTGAAGAGATAAAAGATCGGGGATATCTCTTCGATCCCGCCATTTCACCAGACGGAAAAGAGATAGCCATTGCAGCACTTGCTGACAACGGAAACGCATTATTAATTTACAATTTAGAGACCAAACGGATTCGTACCGTAATAGGCTATACAAATGACGAACGTTTGAAAGCTCCTGTTTTTTACGATAAATACCTGATATACGGTTCTGATTATTCCGGCATAGATAATATTTACGCCATTGATCTGACCAGCGGAAAACGTTTCCAGATTACATCACGGCCTCTGGGTGCTTACTTACCTGCAGTAAGCGGAGACAGACTTTATTTTAATGATTATTCAATGAAGGGTTATCAGGCTTCAGTTATGAAAATTGATATCAAAAACTGGACCCCGATTGAGAAATCGGACAAAAGAGTAATCGATTATATCGCTCCCATAGTAGATCAGGAGCTCCGGGGGGACAATAACGCAATTGATAGTATTCCCGACAAAGAATATACAGTTGAAAACTACTACCCTGTTTTAAACAGCATTAACTTTTTCGGCTGGATGCCTTATTTCGATTCGATATCATCGGAGTTCTATTTCAGCATTCTCTCCAGGGATGTTCTCCATACTACGGATCTTACTTTTTCATATATTCACAATTTTAATGAAAAAACAGATGCAGGACGTGCTTCAATTGTATATAGCGGTTTTTATCCCGTAATAACTCTAAACGGTGGTTATGGGCAAAGAGCTTTATATCTTCAGGATGAATCGACTGAAGATGATCCTGTTTATCTAACATGGAATGAAGTAACCGGTTTCGCTGGAATCTCTTTCCCTTTGAATTTTTCACGGGGAATCAACACCACAGCTTTAAATCTCGGAAGCGGTACGGGCTATATAAAAGTACAGGAAAAAAACCGTACCGATTATTCGATATACAATGGGATTGTAAATGATGGAGAACTTCAGTATATAAATTATTTTATTTCATTCGAATACATGAATCAGGGGGCAATGAATTCTGTATCACCGGGAACAGGAAGTATTCTCAATTTATCATATGCTCATACACCATATTATGGTGATTATCGCGGGAGTTTATTTTCGTCAGAATTAGCATTTCATCTTCCCGGGCTTACAGATATGCAGGGATTAAAACTTTCAGGAACATATGAAAAAAATAACTCCACCAGTTATACCTTTCCTCAGAAATATCTGTTCCCGAGGGGTTATGAATCTATAACTCATGAACAATTCTTCAAAGGGACTGTTGACTATAATTTCCCGATTCTTAATTTCTCTGCGCATGTATGGAAACTATTGTATTTTAAAAGAATCAACGGAGCACTGTTTTATGATTTTGGTGCCGGGAATAATTCAGGTTACACCGCAGCCAGAGAAAGAAGAAATTTTTTATACTACAGATCCGCAGGATATGAAATTACAGCAGAACAAAACTGGCTTTCAAACAAATATCTGGCTATTGAATTAGGTCTCAGATACTCACGCTGTTTTGATGCAGATGAAGACGCAGAGATAAATAAAGATAAAAACAGATATGACCTTGTGATCAGAACTCCAATTTAAATCGAGCTGCTTTTTAAGTCCATGCAGAATAGGGAGGCATGAACTTAAATAATATTTTAAAAATTACTATAGCATTTAACGAATGAAATAGTACATAATCTGTCATTTCGAAGAAGCGATAACGACTGAGAAATCTAAGATTTCTCACAGGAGTTTATCCTGAGCTCGTCGAAGGGTTCGAAATGACAAGACCTAATTCAATCGTTAACCGCTATAATCCTTATTATTTCAATCGACATCTTCATCAAATTCAGGATCATCAGATTCAATTTCAGAATCATCTCCGGAATCATCGGCTGAATATTCATCTTCAGAACTATAGGCCTTTGGCTCCTGCTTAAACTTTAATTTAAAAAAATCTACTATTTCAGTATGACCATTCTGTGAAGCTGAATCTATAGCACGCTGATCATTACGGTTAATAAGTTCAGGATTGGCTTTTTTTTCTACAAGCAATTTCACAATATCAAGTTTACCCTCAGATGCTGCCAGATGAAGCGGCGTGGAAGCATCTATATCTGCAGCATTAACTAAAGCTCCCTTAGCAAGAAGTAGTACTGTAATTCCACTGTCGCCCTGAATTGCATTTAAATGAAGGGGAGTCATATCGGAGTCATCCTTAGCATTTATATCACATCCTCTGCTTAGAAGATAAACAACTACATCTTTATTCCCTGTTTTAACTGAATGATGAAGCGGTGTAAGTCTATTTATATCAGGAGTATTCAGCCCTGCCCCTTTTTCCGCCAATAACTTTACGATTTTCACATCCCCCAGCACCACAGCTGCACCAAGGGGAGTAATACCGTCACTATCCAGGCCGTTCAGATTATATTTTTCTTTAATATATTTTTCAATATCTTTAACTCTATTTTCTTTGACAGCCAGCGTAAGTTCTGATATTTTTTCACGTTCAATTCTCTCTGCACGTACTTTTTTCTCTTTTTCAATCTCTTTCTTCAAATATGATATTAAAAGTCCGGTTTCCTCCGATGTCATTTCAAAAGATACAACAACCCCTTTACCCTCCTGACTTGCATGAATCCTTCCGAAAGCCCTCTGCATCCATAACATCAGCTGCTGATCACCGGTTAGCTCGGCAAGTTTCTGGTCACCGCTCCGTGCCGCCATAAGGTCAGCAAATGATACAACAAGACTCGAACCGACAATCCAGGTATGGCAAAGCATCTGAAGCCGTTCAGCATCTTCAATTTTAGCACCCTGCATGCCCGATTTAAAAATAATTTTATCACCTATCTCGACGCCCCAATCCATTGATTGAAGTGTAAGAAGAGTCTGAATAAAAACATTCTCTTTCAACCCCCTGGCCATTCCTGCACCGGAGTCCATGGCTGAATTCATCGTTTTCCGGAGATACTCTGAAACAGTCAGTTGAAAAAACATTGACTTAGAGGCGCTCTGCTTTTTAAACAATAAACCTGCCGGTGAAAGATTAGATTTTTTTGAAATTCTTTTTTCAACAAAAGAATCAACATAGTCCGTTGAACCTATTACAAAAAAATTGTCAATTTTCGTAAAAATAACGTCTTCATCTGCTGATGCCTTGTAACCGTTTCCGGATTTAAGTTTAACACTGCTCTTCTTAAAGCTTTCAGGTACAATCCCCTTCCCTTTTTTAAAACCGATCAGAATAAGATAGCCCGATTTTTTTTCAATATCCTGGGTATTCATCACCATGAGGAATTCATCTATATCACTTAGCTTAACACCAAACTCTTTAATAACTCTATCAGTATCACTACCGGAACTATTAACCGCCAGTTCATCAATATCGTTTACATCAATACCTTTTGAACTGACAAAATTCATAATTTGAGAAAAATTAATATAACTATAAAAATCAGTTTTATCACTTATGAAATCAAGTTCATCAATTACCCCGGCTTTTAAAATTGATGAACTGCAAAGAACAATAAATACTGCGGTTAAAAACATGTTGAAGAATTTTTTCATTCATTCTCTCCGGGATAATAGGTTATTATTTTAGTTTGCAGAATTATAACTCAAATTTTAAATTAACTTACTCACTCACTGTATTAATGTCAATTATCTTTCAAATCAGTATCAGTAATAATCTCATGATTTTTATAATAGCAAGATGCCGGTTTATTTTTGCGGGCACAGCGCTACGCGCTGCGACTGAGAGTGGGGATTGCGGGGGCAGCGCTGCCGCAATCCCCACTCTCAGCGCATGCGGAGCATACGCACCCGCGAAAATAATTTGCTGCTAAACAAAAGAATGTAATCAAATTATTTTTTCATTTGACTAAATCACCTGTAAAACTTCAATACATGGAGAATCCATAACAGGCAGAATGAATGACTATTAAACAAAGAGCATTTACACGATTTTTAAACTCATCTAAAGGGGTCGCATCCCGTTATAACAAAAAAATAGTATCAATTATTTTCAAGAGCGTTAAAAATATATTAAACAACAGAGAGAACCTCAGTCTTACAGTTGAATCAATATATCCCACTGTGGAAGAACATTTAAAAACAGTTCATATTGCAGTATTAAAAAATGATCTTACTGATATTATTATAGAAGTAATAAACTTCTTTATTGAAGAGGGTGATGTAGATATTTATGAGAGTTTTTTTGACGATATAGATGCGGAACTAAAAAAAGCTCTCTGGCCGTCAGTATCCAGACTTAACGATCCGGCCATTCTGGACATCCTTATTGATGAAATATTCAACGAACTGGATAGCGCAATAGAATACACCTCAATTGATCTTGCTGAAAGACTGGCCGGTATTGAAGCATTTAACCAGCTATCATTTAATGAACTGATTGAAATCTCGGAAAAAGCGCTGCAGAAGCTTGAAAATATGAATTTTCTTGTCGAATAAGATTAATCGATTTTGTGCTTCTTTATAATCTCAACAATTTCATCAAACATCCCTGCAGGATCTTTGTACTTAACTTCAGTAACCGTATTTTTACCTGTTTTACTTCTGACGCCATGGGTAACTCCATCTATAATCAGATTCAGTTCCCTCCGTGTTTCACGCATACTGTCCGGTATACCGAGAAGAAGTTCAGGCTTCCCCAATCCCGACCGGATTTCATCAGCCAGTATCCGGTCACTGCCAACACCTTCATCATAATTTGATACCTTCAAAAACTGATCTATTTTTTTCTTGTAATCATAATCACGGGTAGTGGTTTTATTTTCGCTTCTTTTTTTCTGCATGAATCTTATAAGAAACTGCATAGCTATAACAGCTATAATTACAGGAAGAATTTTTTCCAGCATTTAACTCTCCATTCTAAATACAACTATTTGATTGAGAAAATACAACTAAAAGAATGTTCCACTTGCCTGACGGCATCAATTTATCCGGCACAGCGCCGGGCGCTGTGCCGGTGGAGGGGGATTACGGGGCAATGCCCACGTAATCCCCCTCCGCCGCGTATGCGAAGCATACGCCTCCTTGAGAATATTTAATTTATGTTATATTCATAATTAATCAGAATAAAAGCATCAGTCAAGTATCTTTCATAGAAAGAGCGGATTGCCGATATCAGTTAATCCCCTTTTTACAGGTATCACATAATAGTGAATTCTGATAATTGTCATGAATTACGCCGCAGAGGTGACAGTATTTACCGGTGCTGTTTTCAGTTTCTGCCGCCATATCTCTGGGAGAGCAGCTTCTGCAGTATGGTTTCTCTAAATTATATGAGATGGGCATTGCGCACTTTATACAAACACCGTGATATATTTTTTTTACCGCAACCGCAGGATTAACAAGCTCCTCAACTGCTTTTTTGTGAAGATTCATATTTTTTGAAGAACCGATTATCAATTTGATTTCATTATATATTTTTTTATAAAGATCTGCATCATCAAGTTTATTCAAAAGTATTCCCATTTCCAGACTATCCGATAAAGCCAGCTGATGAAAATCCATTGATCCAAGCAGGAGACTGAAATCACTGCAGCAGCATTTAGCGTTGAGATTTTCATACTTATAGATTTCAAGATTTCCAATTTCACTGAGTTTTAACTTCTCTTCCGTATGAAGATCCTCATTGGCGTAAACAATTATGATAGGAACATTTCTATCCGATGATTCTTTCAAAGCTTCATAAAATTCACGGGATAACTGCAGATAGGGAAATAAAATGTATAACTCCCCCCGTGCCTCTTTGATAATATTTTCAGTATAATATATTATTGCGTTTGTTGTTAAAAATTCCGCCAATTTATTCTCTCATGCATCATTTATTATTTAGACCTGATTATAAGGCCATTCTGAACTTTAAGCTGTACACTGTTTTTTATCAGCCCAGTAATCCCCTCGGCCATATTAAGGTCGCTTATCTGACTCTCGGTTCTTTGAAGATTAAGAAACTGATAACTCTTCCCTTCGATCTGAAATGTAAGTATATTGGATTTTATTCCATGTAAAATCCTTTTTTTTGTAAGCTGTGCGAGTGCATTATCAACCAGTTCCATGGAATTATAAAGATTACGGACTACATCAACATCATCAAGTCCCAGATTATAGGTAGTCAATTCCGGAATAATGCTCATATTGTTAAACTGAAGAAATTTTGCGTTTAAATTAATCTGTTTCATCATCTGATCAATTTCAAACTGTATATACTCCCTATCCTCGGCGTTAAGTATACCGCTGGCGGCTTGTACTATGAGCAGACGGACTCTATTCAGCAGTTCCTGGTTTTCAGCAACAGCAGATTCAACATAATTATTGAAGTTTCTCATATCTTCAGCATTTATCGATTCCTGTCTCAGCTGATTAAGAAGGCTGTTCATTTTTTCAGCTATGGCAAATCCGGCAGGATCATCAGATGCGCTGTCTATTCTTTTACCCGAGGAGAGATGAGACAATTGTGAATCGAGTTTAAGTTCAGTAAGTTTACTCCTGCTCAGTATAAAACTGTTATTACCATAACCATACACATAAAAATTGGAACCCGAAGGCTGGAAAAGAAAACTCTTCTCCTCACCTGATAAAGCTGCAGCTGACGCCAGAAGTATTGAAAATACAGATAATAATATCAGCCTCATATTAAACCCCGTTTTATGAAAAGTTTGATCCCCCCTGTCACCCCCGTTCATTCAGATAAATAATGTATGATAAGAAATCAAGTAACTGCTCAAAAAACGGTGGTATCTTATATCCGCCTCGCCACAGAGTCAGCGGAAATCAATTTCATCACCAGTCTATCAGCAGTTATGAAATTAACATCTGAATAAATGAAAAAATATCATACATGAATAAGAATATAACACAAAAATACCCCTTTGAGCATCTTAATCTCAAATTATTTTCTATTTTTTCTGATTTTATTGCTGTCGATGAGCTGCTGATTCAGATAAACTGTTTTGAGCGAATCCTTTAAATTGTTTACAGTTTTGACATTATAATTCCCGGTCATCAGATTCACCATTTCTCCGGGATCATTTTCCAGATCGAATAAATACTCCTTACCGGTTTTCTGATGTGTTATATATTTAAGCGGATAATCTACAACCTGAAGAAAACGTCCGTTATAGGGCTGGATCAGATATACGGGATTATTGCTCTTTCTGTCGAAAATTGAAATACCGGTCATATTATGAGAGGCCTCTCTTATTCCCAGCAGATCTGTAATAGTCGGACCTATATCAATTTGAGAGTAGACTCTCTTTTTCACTCTCTCAGGTTTAATAACTCCATCCCATATTAAAAGAAAGGGGATCCTGAACGTCTCGTCATAAAAGCAGACTTCGTTGTTATATATCCCATGCTCTTTCATGGGGAAGCTGTGATCTGACGATATAATTACAATGGAATTCTCGAGATATTTACGCTCTTTTAAAAGCTCAAAGAAACGGGGGAGCTGGCTGTCGCTGAGACGAAGCGCATTTGAGTACTTCTCTTTAATATTTTTCGGGTCCTTATATATTGTCCGTTTTTCAGGGGGCAAGCCGTCACCGGGGATATGGGTTCCAATAGTCATTAGTGAAGCAAAAACCGGTTTTTCCGGAGCCGATGCATGAAGAGTATCGAGCATCTGAAAAAATCTTTCGTAAAAGATTCCGTCTTCAACTCCCCATCCCCAGATGTGAGGTTTGTCCTCTTTTTTTCTGAATTCACTGTATGATTTCACAATGGAGAATCCCGCTTTATACATGCTGTTCTCTGTATTGTCAAACTTCAGATTATGATAAGCCTGAAAAAATATTGTCTGGTAACCCGCTTCTGTAAGTATTAAGGGGAATCCGCTTATATTGAGTTCGGGGTAATCTACAAAAATTTTTCCATTATAACCCGGGAGCAGAGAATAAAAAACAGCGGCCTGCCCCTTACAGGTCTGGACAGAGTTTCCGTAAAAACGGTCTATGTATAAACCTCTGTTGATCAGCGAATTAAAATTCGGGGTATAGTCAATTCCGTCAGGTGCTTTTGCTTCGACAAAGTTTGCATTAAACGATTCAATCAGAATAAGAAAAACATTCGGTTTTACTCTTTTTGACGGCGGAACAGTAGAACTTATACCTGTAAGGGGTATAAGTTTTTTATCATAGGGATAATCCTCCGATACCGTCCCGGCATACAAAGAGATATCATCATTAGAAAGCATAGTCTTTGCAAATAAGGTAAAACCATCCCCGCTCTGTAGAGGAAACAGTACAAAAACTACCCAGAGTATCAATGCCGATACTGCAGATTTAAATGTCATTCTTACATCTGAATCCGAGAAAGAAAACCTCCATTCAAGTAGAAACGCCGTGATAAGAATAAAGAGCAGAAAAGCAGCATCGAAAAAACTGAAGTTTGAACTGATCAAGCTGATAGCTTCACTGGAGAAACTTATCCCGATGTTATCCCTGACAAGGGAGTAATCGAGGGATGAACCCGTTGAAAGCTGGTAGGCATTGAGAGACCACAATGTAAACAGCAATGCAGGAATAAATATTCTCTTGAGAATCCGGCTGTATAAAAAATACTCAATAACTGAAGAGAATAGAAACAGAGTAAAAAGACCGTAAATCATCGATAAAACATCTGCAATACCGGCTGAATATCCCGGTACACTATTCATCATAAGTATTATAAAATAAATCGCCTGAATAGAGAGAAGCATATAAGTCATGAATCCCGGTTGAGGGATAAATGCTTTTATTCTTTCAAAAATTGTCATAATAATTTCTACTCGGTCCTTCTGCCTGTGAAAGCCCTGTCAACCATTGAATGATCTCCGCCGGGATTCCAGAATGAATATGATTTGCCTCCGCCGTCAGTTACACCATCGACCTGTTTAAGGATATAGCCGGGACCCCATGTGGGGGAAACATAATTCCACCCCTGTATCCACTGCCTGATTACTGTTCGTCCACGTGAATGATAAATTGAACGTATTGAACTGTCGCGGACTATCCAGTAGGGTCTATCGGCATTTGAATATCTGGTATAAAATGACGCACCGAAATGCGAAGGGTAAACCATGGGATAAACAGCATCGACAAATCTTGACAGAAATTGAATATCCTGCCCGATGAGATTCCCGAATTTATACCAGGCGTTAAAACCGTAAATATCAATCGATATGGGAACCCCTGCTTCTTTTCTCGCCTGCTGCAGAAAATCACCCATTATCTCCGACTTGAACATATCATCTTTTTCTTTAAATCTGTAGAGACATCGCCCCACAAGACCATCAGTGGGGAACCTTATATAATCAAACTGTATTTCATCAAATCCGAGTTTCGCCGTTTCACGGGCAATCTCTATATTATAATCACGGACAAATTTCGAATAAGGATCACACCACTTCTCACGGGGCAGACCCACCCATGCCTTGTTGGAAAATTTATCCCATATTGCATACTTCCCGCCATATGCCTCATAGAGTTTTTTATCTTTAAAAGTTACATTACGCGCAATTACATATATCCCTTTATCATGAAGCTGTTTGATAATATCTTTAATATTCGTATCACGTATAGCTCCCAGTTCACGGGCAATTTTTGAATCAATGGGAGCATTTATAATTCCAAAGTCATCCTTAACATCAATTACTACTGCATTAAATTTATTGCGGATCAGTATATCCATAAAACCATTAAAATCTTTATTGATCATACTCCAGCTCACATAAAGAGCCTGCCTGTTCCCCACCGGGGCTTTCTCTTCCATCTTATATTCAACGGTATTTCTCTTCACAAAAAGCGGAGGGTTTTTATCGCTCCCTTTTACAAAAAGCATTGCCGGAGTCTTCCCTTCATAACTCTTCTCCAGTTCTTTCTGCAAAGGAGGTATCTCTATCTTTTTATCAGACGGGGTGTAGCGGTAGACAGATTCATTCGTTGCAATAAAAACCGAATCTTTAAAGGGACTGATCCCGTAAACCCCTTCAGTCCTGTCATTTTTTATCGGAATATTCACAGGGGTCCATTTTTTCATGTCAGAGGATTCAACCATACCCCTGGCGAAGAGATAACCTGAATAGAGTTTCCCTTTAGATACTGCAAGGGAAGATACCCCTTCGCAAAAATGAAACGGCCCGGAATAATACTCTTTAGGTACACCATCATTAATATCTGTAGTCTCTGACGGCGTTATCTTTATAACACCGTTGAATGATGTTCCGCCATACAGAACATTACCTGAGACAGCAAGTGAAGTAAAGTAATATGAGTTCTTATTTTTAACAACATTGATCTTCTGCCAGCTCTGCCCGGCATCGGATGACTTATACAGCACATGTTTTGTCGCAAGATAGAGTTTTGAAGAATCAGCTGGGTCGATGCAGAAAGCGGAAATTGACCGGTATTCATCAATACCTTTAAGCTGTGACCTCCGCTTGAAAAGAGGTGAAGAGATATCTATCCACATATTGTCACTGACGGAACGTTTAAAAATACCAGAAAAATCAGTTGTTAGATACAGTGTACCTTTACTATCTGAAGTTATTAATTCCGCCTCAAGATTATCCGGAAGACCTTCGGACATATCACTCCATGAGCTTCCGTTATATCCACGGATCCCCTCACCGGGGAAATATCCGATGTATTTATTACTCTCCGCGCTTCCTGAACATCCGGCAATACCTGAAACTGCTGCCAGAATTAATACAATATATAGGAGCGTTTTTTTACTGGAAAAATTTATGCTGAAAAAAGACATTATTATCCCCCGTGAATTTTATTCATATCATAACTGTTAACAAATGAATAAGTAGTACAATTAGTCCTTCGATTCCGCTCATTTCGACAAACCCAATACAAGCAGGGAGCGTAATTTAACGCTGGCCGAGCGGAGACGAAGCCTGAAGTCAGTACTATTTTAATCGTAAAATGCTATAGTGAAAATCTTTATACAATACTGCATGAGAAAAATAATTTAAAAAACAACCGGATTAAACCGGTTTTCTCTTATTCTATACTGCCGGAACCTGCCTCTAAATAAGGGTTTACGCAGTAACGGGTTGATTTTATCTACAGGCAGAAGTTGTCAATAATTAAAACTACTGTTTAATGGGACTGCTCACAAACTGGTAGTAAAATTGCTCTCCGCCGCGCCTTCGGCGCGGCGGAGAGTGAATTACACCGGTTTATAAGCAGCCACTGACCCCGCCGCCCTTGGCGGCGGGGAAACAATTCACAAGTAAGGTTTAACTTAGTAAAGTTAAGCGACCTACTTAAAATTACTGTTTAAGTATCGAATCAAAATAATCCATATTGCTGTAATATATAAAATCAAAAGCTGAAAAATTCAGAACCGTCAAAAGATTTCTTTTTATCCCCAGTGAAATATACCTGGTAAAAGTTGCATACCCGTTATCGGCATCCCATAAAGAGAGTTCCAGAGTTTTACCTTTTAAATCAATATTTACTGTATCTGCGATCACGCAGGATTGGAACTGAAGAGAACTGACAAATGCTTCAATCTCATTCTTATCCAATTTTATATTCTGAGTCTCTATAGACTCAAGTACAATCTGTGCATCCCTTGAGGTAAATTTTTTAAGCCAGTATGAATCCTGAAACCCGGAGAGCGGATCACCTTTTTCAAAATACCAGTTTTTATCAAGATTAAGGAGAGTATTATCCAGTCTTACCTTCATCTGTTCAGCAGAAGTTATTAAATATTTTTTATCAGTAATTTTTTCTTTATGATACGAAGGGAGCCTGTTTATCCGTGTAAATATATCCGGGTCATCCTGCGGAGCTGTACCGAAACATATCAATTTGAGAGATACGTACCCTTTCTGTCCGAAATTATCGGTTTCGATGTTACCTGCACTTTCAAGCTTATAAAATGGTATCCACCATTTGTAGCGGTTTACAAGCTTCCTGTTGTAGCTCTCCCAGTTTGAATTTACGCTCAGATCTATTTTATTTTTAAGTTTCGAAGAATGATTTAGTGTTTCACGCCCCAGATAGCTCATCAGATTAAGAAGATCCGCCATAATAACAGTTGCTTCCTTCGAATTCCCCTGAACCGATTCAGTTAAAAATTCCATTTCACCTTTAATAAGAATGAATCGCCCCAGATAAAGATATGATTTACCATCTTTCAGATTCTGAACACGGATTATATACTGTTTATTATCAGCTTTCATTATTCCGAAAAGCCTGTTGACCGGTTCTTTACTGCCGAAAACTCCAGTACGCATATCGTGATAATAGACAAACTGTCCAGGCCTTTCAGACGGGAATGGATCCGCAGTGATAAGAGCAGCGCTTTCGGCATAAAGAGAGAGCGAAATTATTACTGCAAAAAATACAGCCGACAAATATTTAACTCTTTTTTTCATCACAACTCTCCTTTCAAATTTTAACTTTCCACTTTCAACTTAAACCTACCATCCGAATGTTTTCCGGCGCATCTCGTTTCCAAGACTTTTTAATCTGTTAAATATATCATCCGAATGTTTCTTTTTAAGATCATGAACAAAATTCCCGTAACTGAAATGTTTATAACACAGTACCCATTCTCTGAGAGCATCCCCTTTATCCTTTGAATAAAACTCAGTGAGAGTATTTCCGAAAACTGAAAATATACCCCGTGGTTTAATTTCCGAACATCCCACAATCCACAATTCGCATGATAATAGTTTATGAAAATCATATGCAAGTTCCGCCATAAATTTCTGGCTCTCCGCAAATAATTCATTATTATGAAGTTTTCGTAAATCTGAAGTAGAATTTGTATAGATACATGTTTTGTTCAGAACAAGAACCTCTTTTGTGAAATCCTCTACAAGCTCATTATGTTCAAAGAAATTTCTGGCCTGCTTACCCGCCAGGCCTACAAGATACCGGTTCTCTTCGGCTTCCTCTTTCCCGGGATTATCCGCCACAACAATATATCTGATATCACTGCTTCTGTCGAAAAGATCCAGATCGTTATTAAACACAGGTATAACCGCCGGGTCTTTTCCTGTAATTTCCTTTGTATAGCGTTTAAAATTATCGCTGAGCTGCTGAAACTGCTCTAATTGTTTTTTATTCATTCTTATTCATCTTATAGTTAAATTTTAATGATTTTAATACTGTAAAATAATGATAACTGACAAGGCACAATAATTGTCAATATTATAATATTCCCGAAAAAACGGCAGCAGTTTATTTTTTTTAAGGCACAGCACTTCGCGCTATTCTGGAATAGGGGGTTAAGAGATTTACTTTTTAAGATTCCATGTGTCTGATGCAAATTTTTTTGAATATGTTTCCATGATCGCCGTCTCCGGATCTGATAAACCGCTTATGCTGAAATCAATATTGAACGAGCTCGAAAACTCCTGTATAAGACTTACAATAAGATCATCAATAAATCTTTCATCTATCTCTTTTCCGGTTTCATTTCTGACCGACGTTACTGATTCATGAATTGAAGAGAATCCTCTTGTCTTCAGTTTCTTTTCGTCATGAATAAGGGCAGAGTTAATCAGGTCTTTATCCATATCCAGAATTATTGTCCCATGCTGCTGAAGAATTCCTTTCTTCCTTACCTGCGCGCTCCCTGAAATTTTTTTGTTATCAATTACAATATCATTAACCGGTCTGTACTCAGCATTGATAGAAAAACTCCTTAATGAACTTATTACCGGTGCGATTACGGCTCTGAACGAATCTTCAACTGATAACGGCACAATGCCCGAATTCAGAGGCAGGGTGAAACTGTATGTGAGTTCCATATGATGTATAATTGTCCCGCCGGCTGTCTCCCGCCTGGTAACCGGTATCCCGTTCTTTTTACAGTAGCTTATGTCAACACACTCCGCTATCTTCTGAAAGTACCCCAGGGTTACCGATGCCTCTTTCCACCGGTAAAGCCGCAGTGCAGGCAGAGCATCAGGCATAGATAAACCTTGAAGAATTGCATGATCCTTCGCCATGTTTACCGTACTTTTAAGCGGAGGGTCAAGAATAAGCCTGAATCTGTTCATTATATTAAATCTCCCATTCTAAGCAACTATGCTTTCTCATAAATTTTATATGTTTCAGATAGTAAAGCAGCATGGTATGAACTTCTTACATTTGGAGCGCTCTGAATTTTTTTAAAACCCATATCCTCTCCAATAAGCCTGATCTCTTCAAATTCTTCGGGATGATAATACTTTTTCACTTCATAATGATTTTTCCCGGGGCTGAGGTATTGCCCCACAGTGAGCATGCTGCACCCGGAATTGTAAAGATTTTTCATTGTATCTTTTATATCACCGATTGTCTCACCGAATCCTATCATAAGTCCCGATTTTACAATAAAGCCCGTTTCTGAAGCATATTTTATCAGAGCAAGTGAATGATTATAACTCCCTGAAGGTCGAAGAACGGGAAATATCTTCTCAACAGTTTCGATATTATGATTTAATACATCGGGATTCGATTCTTTTATAATATCAAGTGAATCAATATGATACCCCCTGAAATCGGGCACTAGCAGTTCTACTCCGCATTCCGGCACTCTTCTCTTTATGCATGATGAAGTCTCCGCGAATAAGGATGCTCCGCCGTCGGAGAGATCATCTCGGGTCACTGAAGTTATAACGGCGTATTTTAATCCAAGGCGTGAAACTGCTTCGGCAATTCTTTCAGGCTCTCCATAATCGGGAGGCTCCGGTGAACTTTTTTGCACCGCGCAATATAAACAATCACGGGTACATTTATTACCCATTATAAGAAATGTTGCGGTATTGTTAGAGAAGCAATCCCCTGCATTAGGGCACTTCGCTTCTGTACAGATTGTATGAAGATTCAGCTCACCGACACATCTCTTAACATTAAGGTAACCCTGACCGCCGGGTGTTTTATATCTGATCCATTCCGGCTTTCTAACCCCTGTCATCGCCCCATACCAGTACCGGATTTTTTGCCGCAAGAACAGTATCGACTCTCTTTACCGGAGTATTATGCGGCGCTCCAAGTACAATCCCGGGATTCTCATCACATTCCCGTTTTATCTTTTTCATTGTATCGACAAAATGATCAAGTGAAGAGAGAGTTTCTGTCTCCGTCGGTTCAATCATCATTGCTCCATGAATAAGCAGAGGGAAGTAAACGGTTGGAGAGTGAAATCCGAAATCCAGAACTCTCTTGCCGATATCATTTGTTGTTACTCCTCCCGACAGACCTTTGTCACTTAGAACAAATTCGTGCATGCATATGCGGTCAACCGGGAGATAAAAAGTATCTTTCAGCCTGGACATTAAATAGTTCGCGTTGAGAACTGCAGT
>PGXT01000225.1 GCA_002839285.1 Spirochaetae bacterium HGW-Spirochaetae-5
TGTCTGGGATTCATGGAGGATGTAAGCACACTGGCTGCTGACCTTCAGCGTGTTAAGCCTTTATTTCTGATTTCAGTTCCGAGAGTTTTTAATAAGATTTACAACGGTATTCAGACAAAAATGAACGATGCCGGCGGAGCTAAGAAAAAACTTTTCGACGCTGCATGCGCTGCTGCCAAGAAGAAACGCCTTCTTGCCCTGGAGGGTAAGTCAAGTTTAACCAACAATATTAAACTTGCTGTTCTCGATAAACTTGTATTTTCAAAAATTCGTGAGGCCATGGGCGGAAGAATGGAAGCTTCTTTAACTGCCAGCGCTGCAACAAATGTAGAAATCGCGAATTTTTTCTATGATATAGGAACACCAATCTATGATTGCTACGGTCTGTCCGAAACATCACCTGCTGTAACAATGAACTGCCCGGCGGCTCACAGACTTGGAAGTCTCGGGAAAGTTCTTGATGGCCAGGAGGTAAAGATTGACAAGTCCATAACCGGTGAAAATTCAGAAGATGGCGAAATAATGATCAAGGGACCTAACGTAATGAAGGGTTACCATAACAAGCCGGAAGAGACAGCACAGGTTCTGAGCAAAGACGGCTGGTTCCGGACCGGGGACCGCGGAAAATTTGATTCTGACGGTTATCTTTATATTACAGGCCGTATCAAAGAGCAGTACAAGCTTGAAAACGGTAAGTATGTCTTCCCTGCTGCAATTGAAGAAGAGATTAAACTCATTCCATCTATTGCAAACGCAATGATTTACGGTGACGGAAAAGAATATAACGTGTGTTTGATTTTTCCGGATTTTGAATATTTGAAGAAGTATATTGCTGAGAACAGCCTCCCTTCAGATCCTGCTGAGCTTGTTAAGAATGAAAAGTTTACAGGCATGCTTGAAGAACAGATTAAGACAAATCTCAAAAAAGTATTCGGAGGATATGAGATCCCGAGAAAATTTCTCTTCATTACCGAAGACTTTACTCTCGAAAACGGGATGCTCACGCAGACTATGAAACTCAAGAGACGGAATGTTCTGCAGCATTACGAGAAAGACATTTTGAAGTTGTACAAATAGAAAAAAGGGGCTGAAAAGCCCCTTTTTTTATTTATGAATCATTTTATAAAAAAGCCAGTCCCTTATACCTTCAGGAAGACTTTCTATGAAAGCCATAAATTTAGCATCTTTTCCAATGATATAATGCCTTTTAGGATTATTTGAAGTAAACACATGATAAACACATTCAGCAACTGTTTCAGGTTGAAGATATTTCTGTTCGGCAACAGTTTTTCTGAAATGCTGGATCATTTTACTATACAGACTGTAAATCTCTGGATCTGATCCGGAAAATATTTCCTCACTGGTTTTTCTAGCTTTAGGCCAGATTTCGGTTGCTATGGCTCCAGGTTCAATTGCAGATACGGTAATTCCAAAAGCGCGAAGTTCCAGTCGCAAAGACTGGGATATTGCTTCAACTCCGAATTTTGTTGCAGAATATGCGCTGAATCCCGGCAATGCAGACAGTCCGAAAATTGACGCAGTGTTGACAATTCGTCCTCTGCTTTTACGAAGAAGTGGTATAAAAGTCCGGGTAACAGAAAAGTTTCCTAACAGATTTGTTTCTACGGCATTGCGTATAATACTCATGGGAGTTATTTCAAGCGGGCCTCCGCCCCCCACACCGGCATTATTCATCAGTCCGTAAAGTTCACCATTGGTGAGTTTAGAAATTATTTTAAATGCATTTTCGATAGTTTTCATATCGGTAACGTCAATAATTAGCGGCATTAATTTTCCTGTTGAAGATTTCTTCAGCGCCTCACCATCACTCTTCCTGCGCACCCCTGCGAAAACCTGAAATCCCTCTTTATCAAGTTTTAAAGCGCATGCTCTGCCAATGCCGGTTGATGTACCTGTGATTAAAATAGATCTGATCTTTTCCATTTTATTGCTCCTCTGACTATAATTGCAATAATGCTGTATAATTCAGTTTGAATTTTTAAAATGAAATTCGGTTTTTGTTTAACAACATTATTTATTATGAATAATGCTCTTTATAAGGGTTTAATCAAATTTTTATTGAAAATATTTTATCTTTTTTAAATTCAGCGAGGCTGGACAAAAGCTGAAGATTAATAAAAGTGAAGGGAATAAAAAATACTTATGATAACACTATAACATTTTACGATTGAAATATTACTGACTTCAGGCTTCGGTTCCGCTCAGCCAGCGTTAATTTACGCTCCCTGCTTTTATTGAGCTTGTCGAAATGAGCGGAACCGAAGGGCTAATTGTACTAATTCATTCGTAAACCGCTATAGGCCTGGACTTATTATAAAACCGGGCCTGGTATAATCATGTATTGCAAATAACCTCGCAACGTGTTGTAAATTATTTAATAAAGGTTCCGTCTCTCAACTGACTGAATGCTGTATCAAGTTCTTCGTCAGTATTCATTACAATGGGGCCCCGCCATGCAACCGGCTCGTTTAGAGGT
>PGXT01000040.1 GCA_002839285.1 Spirochaetae bacterium HGW-Spirochaetae-5
TGCAGTTTTTACCCGGAAGTGTTCAATCAAAGCATGTACTCTTTTCAGATCATGAACTCCCGACACTGTGGGTTCGGTTACAATAAGTACAAATGAACAGCCGGTAACAGTTGCAATTACGGGACATCCGGTACCCGGTGAACCGTCTACGATAATAGTTTTAAAATTATTCGCTTTTGCAATCTCTTTGGCTTTGTTTCGGATAATAGTAACAAGTTTACCGGAGTTCCCCTCTGCTATTCCAAGACGGGCGTGTACCATTGGCCCGAATTCAGTTTCCGATACAAACCATTTACCCGACTGATGGGGTCTCATCTCAATTGCTCCGGCAGGACAGAATGCGGCGCAGACTCCGCACCCTTCGCATGATAGAGTATCAGCAGCAAATGAATCGCTTATCGCATCGAAACGGCATAGCTCAACACATTTTCCGCATGATATGCATGCATCACTGTTAATAAAAGCTTTCTTCCCCCCTTCGAAAATCTCCTCTTTAATATTCAGAGGTTTTATAATAAGATGAAGATCGGCAGCATCAACATCACAGTCTGCCATAACTTTATTCTTCGCAAGCAGTGCAAAAGAAGCGGCAACACTGGTTTTACCGGTTCCCCCTTTACCGCTTAAGATTTAAGATTACATACTCTTTAATCATTTCACACCAGCCTTAACAGTGCTGTCAATATGAAGAGCTATTCTCTCCAGTTCGCTGCTGTATTTCTCTTTAATATATGAAACCGAATCACCGCGGGAATACCGGACGGCAATCTCCCGTGTATTCGGAATCGACGCAAGTAACGGAACATCTTCTTTTTTACAGAAATCTTTCAGGCTTGTATTCCCTTCAGAAGCACGGTTCTCCACAATACCGAATGGAAGCTTCATCGCCCGTGCCATCTCTGCGGCCAATTTCAGATCATTAAGCCCGAATGGTGTGGGCTCAGAAACAAGCAGAAGAAAATCGCACCCACGCACAGATTCAATTACCGGACATGATGTACCGGGTGGTGAATCGAGCAGTCTAATCTCCGCTTCGGGATAAAACTCTTTAACATCTTTTATGAGAGGGGGCGACATAGCCTCGCTTATATTAAGCCTCCCCCCTGCATATTTTATACCATTAATTTCGCCAAGTTCAACAACTCCGGTTTCTCTTGAAATTTCAGTTATCGCTTTCTCCGGGCAGACAAGAAAACATCCGCCGCAGGAGTGGCACATCTCTTTAAGTACAAGGGGCTTATCTTTAATAAGTACAATTGCGCTGTACTCGCAGATCTCTCCGCACTTTCCGCATCCTGTGCACAATGAATTATCCACCTGCGGGATAAGAACAGTAGTCCGCACCTCCTCGGTTACCGGCGCCTGAAGAAAAAGATTCACATTCGGCTCTTCCACATCGCAATCGAGTATCGCGACAGAGATATTTTTATCGGCATAATATGAAGCAAGAGACATGGAAATTGTAGTCTTCCCTGTTCCCCCTTTACCGCTTGCAATCGCTATGTTCATGTAGTAACTCCTCCACTACTCCTATATCATAAAACGCTTTGCACACCATGCATCCCCGGTATGCAATTGAAACTTTCGAAGAAGACCTGAATAAATCTTCAAGCTTCTCTCTTGTATCTTTTGTAAGATTCTTTTTATGGTCCTTCAACGTGGTGATAAGTCCTTCAGCACGGAAACAGTTTATGGCCCCGGCATCATTAAGAAAATCGGGGATTGTCCCCTCCCTCATCTCTCCGATACCGCATAGATCGAACCTCGGATCATCTTTATATGGAAGACAGTAGTGCCATTTATCATCGACAAAGGGACTCATTCCGCAGTGAGTGTGAAGGGACATCCTGTCGATGATTTCAGAGTTAGCCATCCTGTCAAAGTCCCTTCCGGAAATCTTAAGCTTCTTCATTACATCCGCTTTGTAATGTGGATAGAATGAACCGAGAGCATCCTTGTTTTTACCCTTAAGGGTAAGTGATGGTGCAATATCCTTCATGTCAGAGGCATCCCCCAGCGGTGCAAGAGGTGTAACCCTCTGAAAAACACCGGGATATATTTTACTCAATCTTTGATCCGTATCATCATCAACTGAGAGTGTAACCAAAATCACAGGTAGAAATTTCATCCCCGGTTCTTTACTCAGCTTAATCAGATTGTCCATTGCAATGTATCCCGAATTTGTAAGATTCTCCTGATACTCGGCAATACTTATCCCGACGATCATTGTACCGTTTATACGGGATGACAGTCTTGTGAAAAATTCACGGGCAAAATTTATATCTTCAAAGACTTTACCGTTACTCGGCATGGAGATGGTCTTTATCAGATTCAGTTCAAAAAGTGAGGCCAGCACATCAACTATATCAAATCCCTGACTCTTCCAGATTGTAGGCTCACCGCCTGTTACAAACTGGTATTCAATATGATAAGACTCGGAAAGATTACGTAAATCCACCAGATACTTTTCGAAAACATCATGCTCGACCTTTGCAATATCAGAATTTGCCGAACGGAGACAGGCCTTACACTGCTTGTTGCATGCATTTGTCATCTGAATTGCAGGATAGAGATAATTGAACGCAGGCCTGTTTGCAAGCCTGGCCTGTGCCGACTTAAATTTTTTTATCTGGTAATAATTATTAAAAACGTCAAAAATCATTTTTTATTCTCCGGAAGTTTCCGTTATAATCATTAAAACTCAAACACTTTCCCTACAGAGGCATTCTGAAACCTGTCGCCGAACTCTGACGCAAAACGCGCCGCAACTTTGAATCCGGTACAGTGTGAAACGGCAATAATTTGAACATCATATTTTTTTACTGATTCAATTGCTTTCTGAATATACTCTTCCGGCGCGCTGCCGAGATGTGTCCCTCCGATTACTGCATGAAATTTTTTTATTCCATTACTCTCAGCAATCTGATCAAGTATCTCAACCATGCCTGAATGCGCGCATCCGAGAAAAACCACCGGACCGGATGGTGTATCAATAAGAAGCGACAAGTCATCTGTAAAAGGATCGTTCTCAACACCGGAATCGGTTTTTATTTTAAGCATCCTGTCCCATGAAGTCCAGCCGGCCTCATGCTTTATATTACTGAAAGATGTAATCGAATTAATTATTCTACACTTTCCATCAACTTCATGAAATTTAGCGCCATTATCTTCATACACATCCCGTGACTCCCTCATCCCTATGGGGTGAGTTCCGCCGGAAGGGAGCTGCGCAACTTTGTCGATAAAGACTGCACCGTTAACATAAACAGGGAGCTCACCGTTATGCTCTTTAAGCACCTGAAGAAGCCCCCCCGTATGATCATAATGACCATGGCTCAGAATAACCCGTTTTATAGAAGGGATATCTTTACCCAGAGTTTTAAGATTATGTATAACGCCAAGTCCCTGCCCAGTGTCAAAAAGAGTGGTGTCTTCCCCCTCAAGCAGAAATGAAAGGCCATGCTCGCCGATCAGCGGAAAAGGGACATATACGCTGTTTTCGCATATTACAGTTATTTTTTTAATCATTTTAACGACTCTCCATTTTTAAAATAGCGACCGGATACTCCGCTCCATGAGACAGAGTATCCGGCCAGGAGTTTTTTATGGGAATATAAGAAAATATCTTTCCGGAATCTCCGGTTACCAGTGTCCCTCAACATTCGCGTTACTTGTAAGTTTCAGCTCGCCCTTTCTTAACTGATCAATAGCCTTCTGCACATTACCGTCTTTAAAAAGATATATTTTAACTCCTGCCGAGTTAAGAGTTGTAAATGCTTTCGGACCCACATTCCCTGTAATAACAGCATCGGCCCCTGCGTCGATAACTGTCTTCGCAGATTGTATACCGGCACCCTGAGCTGCTTCAAGATTCTGCTTGTTGTCAACATATACAGATTCATTGGAATCCATATCGTAGACCAGAAATCCCTTTGCTCTTCCGAACCTTGTATCTACAGCTGCATCAAGATCTTTACCCTCTGTTGATATTGCTACTTTCATAGAGTCTCCTTTTTATCATTTTCAACTGATCCCTTTAAATGCAGATCAGCTACCAGCTTTCTCTTTCTCATCATCCCGCCGCAGCTCCCCCCTTTTGGTTGAACCGGCTCAAGTGTTCCATTCAGAAATGATTCAATCGCCTCGTCCACAGGTCCGCTTATCCATGAAATATGCCTTATCCCGATATCACTGATTATAAAGGAGAGAAACCTGCTCACTGCTCCGCTGATGATAAGTGCAACACCAAGCTCTTTCAGTTTCTGAATCCTCATCCTGTCGGTCTCTGCATTGACGTTTATAACAATACGCTGAGTAACCCTCTTATTCTTAACTTCAAATAGTACAAACCTTTCAGATACATCGAGCAGAGGGGATATCCTCTCTTCAAAAACCGGCATTGCAATAAGTTCACTTTTCATACTTTATATATTCGCAGATTCCGTGCCATAGATCTGACTTTTATTTATTATCAGTATATGATAGATTTTAAGCGGAATATTTATACACTTGGGGAAAAATGTTTTCAAACAGGCAGGCTGGAGTGGATTTACGTCCGGTTATTTCTGTTTCAATAACCGGATTTTCAACTGAATCGGAATCTGTTCATTGCAATATGCAATGTGTTCGAGGGATTTTCATTGCACATTGCAACAGATTCCAGACATAGACCCGCTTAAAAATAATCTTTACTTTTAACGTTTTTCTGTATATCTTTGAAAAATGATTAACATAACAAATAAATCTGCAGATATATTACTGAATCTACTGATACCCATCAAAGATTTAACAATAGAAGAATTCGGCAAAAGGAGACTATTTGTCTCGTTTCTTTCCATTTTGCTGCTCCCGCTTATCCCCTTCAGCGCACTTCATTTAACTACAGGTAACGCCCATTTTGGAATTATTAACTCATTCATGGTCATCTTTCTTTTATCTATGATAATTTTACAGAGGAGAAAGAGAAAGGTTGACTATCTCTACCGCCTGACGATGTTCATTGTTGCTGCTCTTCTTTTTTTCTGGATCTACTCCGGTGCTATAGAGGGTTACGCCAGCCTGTTCGCACTTTCATTTACACCGTTTGCTCTTTTTCTCATGGGGAAGAGAGAGGGGATGTTCTGGGCAGTTCTTCTTTTTTTAACATCCGCGGCAGTAATGATGAATCCCCCGGGTCTGGAGCTGCATTATGCCTATTCTATGAAATTTGCCGTCCGTTATCTTCTGACATTTGCATTTATAATTCTCTTCTCGTATAACTACGAATCTGTACGGCAGAAATACCACAAAACAATTACTGATGAACAGAATTCATTGAAACTCGCCGTACAACAGCTCGATATCGAAAACAGAATGAAGACACTCGCGCAGGAGGAGCTTGAAAAGCACAAGACTCAGCTTGAAAAACTTGTAGCAGAAAGAACAGCTGAACTGCAGATAAAAAATGATGAGCTTCAGAAATCGCGTGATGAATACATAGCCGGAGAAAAAAAGTTCAGACTGCTTGCTGATAACATTACAGATCTGATATGGGCTGCAGATATGGAGATGAACTATATTTATTTCAGTCCATCAGTAGAAAAAATGTTCGGCTACACCGTAGAAGAAGCATTAAATGTTAAATTAGCCTCCTGGATCACGCCTGAATCTCTGAATAAAATCGCCGGTGTATATTTAGATAATATAGAACTGGATAAGGCAGGTAAACTTCCATGTGATTACTCCATCTTCATTGAAGTTGACCAGGTAAGAAAAGACGGGACCATATTCCCCGCAGAAATTAAATTATCATTTATCAAAGATGACAATAAAAAAAGCATAGGCATTGTTGGGATCACTCGTGATTTAACCGAAAAAATAAAAGCTGAAAAAGAGAAAGAGGCTATTCAATCTCAGCTGATGCAGGCTCAGAAAATGGAGGCAGTGGGGATACTGGCAAGCGGACTTGCCCATGATTTCAATAATCTTCTCAGCGGAATAATAGGAAGCTTCAACCTTATTGAAATCCTGATAGCAAATGAAGATTTGAGAAACAGGGAAAAGGTGTTAAATTACATAAAAGTCGGACTTGAATCCTCCGGGCGTTCATCCCAGATAATAAAGCAGCTTATGACTCTTTCCAAAAAAAGCGAACTGACTCTGATAACCATTGATATAAATCAGTCACTGCGGCATATTCTTGATATCTGTAAGAATAGCTTTCCAAAGTCGGTCATACTTGATTTCAGGATAGATGAAAATATTCTATACGTTATGGCCGATCCGGTACAGATAGAACAGGTGCTGCTTAACCTCTGCATAAACGCATCACACGCCATGACTATAATGAGAAAAGATGATGAACCCCAGGGTGGCACACTAACGGTAACATTGACAATTCTTAACAGTTCAGATCTTACCGGGCAGATTCCCGCCGGTTCTCTTAAGTTTAAAAAATGGCTCTGTATTGACATTGCCGATACTGGAGTAGGCATGAACGAAGAGATTCAGAAGAAATTGTTTGCTCCATTTTTCAGTACAAAAAAACAGGATGAAGGTACAGGACTGGGGCTTGCAACTTCATACAATATAGTAAAGCAGCATAAAGGTTTCATCAGAGTAAAATCTGAAGCCGGAAGAGGTTCGGTATTTTCAATTTTTATACCATGCGGAAAGACTGATCATGCACAACCATTCGTCAAGCACGAAGGGGAGAGCCTCATACCCGGAGAAGGAACAATCCTTATTATAGATGATGAAAAATCTATACTTAAAGTTGCCGATGGTATTCTTCATCAGTGCGGTTATGAAACAATTACAGCGGAAACACCTTTCGAAGGAATAGATATTTACAGTAAAAAATCGAAAATTATCTCTGCAGTGCTCCTTGATCTTTCCATGCCTGGAAAATCGGGAATTGAAGTTTTTCACGAGTTGCGCCGTATAAATCCCCATGCTAAAATTATTCTCTCTTCGGGCATGATAGATATCGAGGCTAAACAGAAAGCTTTTGAGATGGGTGTAATCGGAGTAATCCATAAGCCCTATGTAGCCTATGAACTTTCGGCTGAAATCAGCAGAGTTCTCAAAACTGTGTGATGGCAAAAGACCAGTATCAGATCATTAATTTTCAGATTTAAAACATTATTTAATACAGACATTATGTTCAGGAGGCGGCATGAAACTGTCAGGTGTTATGTTAAGGTTAATATTGACAATTTTTCTGGTCATATCAGGTTCATTTTTATCAGTTAAAACATGGTCGGACAAAAGTGAAGAGATTAAAAAAACATCGAAAATTACAGTTACCCCGGGCATGACTGTCGGAGAACTGATAAATACTTACAGCATTCCGGAAAAAGTAATTTTAAAATTCTTCGGTCCGGAAAAAACTGCTTTAATGAAACAGCCTGTTTCAGATTATATTTCAGAGAATAAAAATTTAATTGAAAACCTTGAACAGTCAATTGCTCTCTATGAAGAAAATCAGACAAAAAACTGGTTTAAAATCCCTTTAAAGTTTATGCTATGGTTTATTTTTATGGGATCAGTTTTTTATATGATTAAAACAAAAATACTCAATCCCCGAAGGAGAATACTGCTCTATGTTTCGGGAGTAATAGTTTTCGGTATTATTCTTGGTGCAGACCCCAGCCCCATGGGTACAATTAAAGATGCAATAGCATTATATGGGGAGAAACATGTAGTATTCAAACCGCGTATGATTGCTCTTGCAGTTTTTCTTTTTACGGTATTTGCTGCTAATAAAATGATCTGTGCATGGGGCTGTCAGTTCGGAATGCTTCAGGATTTAATTTTCCGCATTAATAGAAATAATGATGATAAGAAAGGGATTTTAAAACAATATAAAATTCCATTCGTCGTAACCAACAGTATACGGATTTTATTTTTTACAATCTTCACAATTACAGCACTGATCTGGTCCTATGACATTATCTCGGACATAGATCCGTTTAAAATATTCAAACCGAAGTTTCTACTGGTACCGGGAATAATAATGCTGACAATACTTCTAATCGGTTCAATTTTTATATATCGCCCATGGTGTCATCTATTCTGTCCATTCGGACTTGCAGGATGGCTCGTGGAAAAAATAAGCATTTATAAAATAGTTGTCGATTACGATAAATGTACAACCTGTCTTGCATGCGAGAAGGCCTGTCCGTCAACAGTAATGAGTGCAATTCTAAGACGTGATAAGATTATACCAGACTGCTTTTCATGCGGAACGTGTATCAACGCCTGTAATTTTGATGCTGTATCATTTACCTCTGCAAAAAGAACAAAACCTGAAGCTGATTTTTTTACTTAAAATCAATCAGATTTCAAATTAAAAGAAAACCTGAAATCTGTTTAATTTTAAGTTTGTAAAAACCATACTCTCACCTTCACGTAACGGACGTTTATACATCGTTCCAGCCTGTTCACATCTGAGGAATTTGTTCTATACATAAAATCAGCACTTTCCATAGACCGGTATCTTATCTTCACCGCTTCTTCGGCGCGGCGAAGAACAATTTCACAATCGGTTTATGAAATTTTACATAAAATTTACAATTTATCATTAATAGTATATTTACATTTACAGAAAAAATCAGTATCTTGAAATTTAAATTCAGTATTTTTCTTAACTTATCTCAGGAAAACAAACATATGTCCCTGCCTCCAAAGGCGGAGGGGATATATGTTTGTTTATTAAAAATTACGGCTACTCCTGACCGTTGGAGCTGCTCTTAGCAGCTCCAACGGTCAGGAGAAAATTCAGCAACACCGGCTTATGGGCAGTTATTAAAAAATATATTCCTTAATAACCGGAGATAAAATGGGAAGGAAAAAGAGATCACCTGAAGAGAGCGGTAATAATTCTGATAAAAAATATCAGGCTCCTATTCACATCGTTGCAGTAGGTGCTTCTGCCGGAGGTCTTGAAGCAATAGAATCTTTTTTTGTAAATATGCCCGCAGACAGCGGACTCGGTTTTGTAGTAATTCAGCACTTATCACCCGATTATAAAAGTCTTATGGTTGAGCTCCTCTCTAAAAAAACAGATATGAAAGTCCAGAGGGCCGAAGACGGAATGCTGGTTTTACCGGATAATGTCTACCTGATCCCGCCGAAAAAAAACCTTACAATATTTCATGGCAAACTCCTTCTCAGCGAGCAGGATCATTCAAGAGGAATCAATCTTCCCATAGATATTTTTCTCCGTTCTCTTGCAGAAGATGCCGGCGAAAAGTCTGTGGCAATTATTCTTTCAGGAACAGGGAGTGACGGAACGCGCGGAGTGCGAAGCATAAAGGAATGCGGCGGAATGGTAATGGTTCAGAGCGAGGAGAGCGCCAAGTTTGACGGGATGCCGAAAGCTGCCGCATCAACGGGGTTATGCGATTTCATACTCCCTCCGGAGAAAATGCCTGTGCAGCTTCTTGCTTACGTCAAGCATCCTCATATGGTAAAGGCATCAAAAGTAGAAAACAACCTTGCAGATGATGATGATATGACCCGCCTTTTCGCACTGCTCCGCGAAAAGGGTAAAGTAGACTTTACCTTCTATAAACCGAGCACTGTCATGCGGCGGATTGAAAGAAGAATGACAATAAACAACTGCGACACGATTAAAGAATATACAACATATCTTCAGTCCAATCCCGGAGAAATAATGGTGCTGTTCCGCGAACTGCTTATCGGAGTAACGGGATTCTTCCGGGACCAGGCTTCATTTACCCGCATTGGTGATGAGTTTCTCCCGGCAATTGTAGAGACACCGGGTAAGAGAGAGATCCGCCTGTGGTCTGCAGGATGCTCAACCGGAGAAGAGGCATACAGCATGGCCATCCTCCTCCGGGAAGCGATAGACAGATCAGGGAGCAATTTTGACGTAAAAATATTCGCCACAGATATCGATAAAGACGCAATACAATACGCCGCTGCCGGCTAATATCCGGAAAGCGTAGTTGCAGATATACCCCCTGAATTTCTTGCAAAATATTTTTATAAAAAAGAGGATTCATTCTGCGTCACACGCCAGATAAGAGAGATGGTTGTTTTTGCACAGCACAACATCTTCAAAGATCCTCCATTTACCGGTATTGACCTTATAAGCTGCAGGAACCTGCTTATATATCTTCAGCCGGTACTTCAAAGAAAGATACTTGCATACTTCAGCTTCTCTCTGGGAGACGGCGGCGTACTCTTTTTAGGGTCGAGCGAAACAACTGGTGATATGGCGGATTTTTTTGAGACAATAGACCATAAGAATAAAATATTCAGATCTAAAGGCCGTACGCTCCAGATGCAGGATACTGTGCAGATGCTTTCCGCCACGGACACCCGATATCGGGAGACAAGAGACAGATTCGCAAACGTACGGCGTTCACTTAAAGGTCACGATGATGAAATAGTACTGAACCGTTTCGTTGAAGCAGCTGCCGGTAAATATTTCCCTCTTGCTGTCATTGTTAATGAACAACTGGAGGTACTGCATATACTGGGAGACCCTGCAGGATTTTTCAAACTCCCGGCAGGTAAGATCACTAACGACATTACACGGATGGCCGCGAGGGAGATATCCATCCCCATAAGTACAGGAATACAGAAAGTATTCAGAGAGAATAAAGAACTCAGATTCTCAAACGTAAGAGTAGTCCGTGACGGAGATGCTAAAATTATAAATATCAGCATTATCCCGCTCCCCGGTAAAAAGGGACAGGAATCCATGGCCGCTGTATTTATTGAAGAGAATATAAAACAGAGTAAAGATGCAGATGGAGAGACTGTTGCAACCTATGACGTTTCAAAAGAGACCGAGATGCATATCCGTGACCTTGAGCAGGAGCTGCAGTTCTCCAGGGAAAATCTTCAGGCTACTATTGAAGAACTCGAAACTTCCAACGAAGAGCTTCAGGCAACGAATGAAGAACTTCTGGCGAGCAACGAGGAGCTGCAATCCACCAACGAAGAGCTTCAGTCTACCAATGAAGAATTATACACTGTAAACGCCGAGTATCATAACAAAATAATTGAACTGACAGAACTGCACAACGACATTGATAATCTTTTTATAGAGACCCACATTGCAACACTCTTTCTCGATGAAAATCTTGAGATAAGAAGACTTTCACCCGAGATCAAAACTATTTTCAAACTCCTGGACTCGGACATAGGGAGACCAATAACACATATTTCACATTTTATTACCGGCGCCGATCCCGTTGCGGAAGTGAAGAAGGTGCAGAAAAATTCAATCCCGGTATCAAAGGAGATACTCAACAGCGACGGGAAGTGGTACTTCATGCGTATTGTTCCATACTCGGTCAGCCCGGGAGTCTATTCCGGAGTTATACTTTCATTCATCGACATAAGTGAAATTAAAACTGCAGCAGCGGCACTTGAAAAGAATGAAAGGAAATACCGCACCCTTTTTGAAACCATGGCCCAGGGAGTCGTCTACCAGTCTGCAGACGGTAAAATTACATCTGCAAATCCTGCAGCTGAAAAGATACTGGGGCTGACTCTTGATCAGATGCAGGGGAAGACATCCATTGATCCTGGCTGGCGCGCAGTACGCGAAGACGGATCAGACTTCCCCGACGATGAGCATCCGGCCATGGTATCGCTGAAAACAGGAACCGCTGTCTGCGATGTGATTATGGGCATATACAATCCTTCTGCAGATAAATATTCATGGATTAAGATTAACGCAGTGCCTCAGTTTGAGAAAGGGTCATCATCACCGGTAAGTGTGTACACAACATTCGATGATATTACAAAGATGAGAGAAGCAGAAGCTGAACTTCTTGAAAGCAACAGACTTATGAAACACCTCTATGACACAACCTCCAACGGTTTCGCTCTTCATGAAATGATTTTTGACAAGAAAGGTAATCCGGTTGATTATAGATTCATCAATGTTAATCCAGCATTCGAAAAGATAACCGGTTTGAAAGCCGGAGAAATTACCGGTAAACGGATACTGGAGATAATGCCGGAACTTGAAAAATCATGGATTGAAAAATACGGTCATGTTGTACAGACAGGTGAGGATGTAGAATTTACAGAGGTTAGTTCCGCACTTAAAACCTCTTTTTCAGTTAGGGCCTTCAGATCTTCACCCGGACGCTTTGCCGTAATATTTAAAGAGGCAGGAGATCAATGCTCATGAATATAAATGAAGAAAAAAAGAAGCTCCTTAGAGAGAAAGCTGAAAAGATTATGGGTTCAGATGACGCGGAGACTATTGACCTTTCCCGAGAAAGGATGCGCGAGATAATTCACGAGCTTAGAGTCCACCAGATTGAACTTGAACTTCAGAACGAAGAGATGCAGAGAACATATAGCAAACTCATCGCCGTAAGGGACGGATTTGCCCGTCTTTTCAACAACTCCCCCGTTGGCTACCTTATGCTGGACTCCAATGGACTCATTATGATGACCAATAAAACTTTTTCAGAGATGACAGGCCGAAGCGAAGGATCGCTGACAGGGAAATCATTTGCGGACCTTTTCCCCTCCCCTGACCGGGAGATATTCATAGGGAGATGGAAAGCATTTTACAAAAATCCTGCTGATAAAAATATTACTGTAAAACTTTTAAATTCAGGCAGCAGCCCCATCTACATAAACATCACAGGGAGACTCGAGCCCGAAGGTCTCATAACTCAGCCGGGAACGCGTCATTCAAACGGAATTCTCATCATAGCAAATGATATAACATTACAGCTTAAAGCGGATGAGGAGCTGTTTAAAACAGAGAGAAAATTCAGACTGCTTGCTGAAAATATAGACGAAACTTTCTGGCTGAAGGACATAGCAACAGGTACCATCGAATACATAAGCCCCGCCTACGAATCTATGTGGGGGGAGCCATGTGAAAATCTCTATAAGAATCCCATGTCATTTCTGCGGAGTATACATCCTGACGATCTGGATAAGGTAAAAGAGATGCAGCAGTCGCTTCTATCCGAAAACAAAATGTTCGACCTGGAGTACAGGATAATGGGGCCCGACGGAGATATCCGATGGGTCTCCGCCCGGACATACCCGGTACCGGGACCGGATGGTGAAATTATTAAGTACGCCGGGATAGCAGAAGACATAACAGAAAAAAAGATTCAGAATGACAACATACAGCGACTCCTCACTGAGAAAGAGATACTTTTGAAAGAGGTTCACCATCGGGTTAAAAACAATATGAACATGATCTCCGGGCTGCTCTATCTTCAGGCTTCGAACAGCTGCAAAGAAGCCTCTGACGGGCTTATGGAAGCTCAAAGGCGGGTAATAAGCATGTCGGTTCTTTACGACAGGCTATACCGGTCAACAGACTTCAGAGGAGTACGGGCCGATGAATACTTCCGTGACTTCTTAAATGAAATTGACCAGACCCTTAGTCATGACGGGCGGATAGTCATACAGAATAACATTGACAGCGTTGAAATCAACTCTATCAAAATGATCTCAGTGGGAATTATAGTAAACGAACTGGTAACCAATGCATTAAAGTACGCTTTTCCCGATAATGCGAAGGGGATTATAACCATAAACCTGAAATTAACCGATGCCGGAATAATCCGGCTGTCAGTGCGTGACAACGGTATAGGTCTGCCCGATAGTTATTCGCAGGAAGAGGCGACAGGATTCGGCCTGAGTATGGTAAACCTCCTGACAGAACAGATCGGCGGGGAGATGGAGATACTCAGGAATAACGGATCTGAGTTTGTCATAAAGTTTAAAAACAGCTGATTAATATATCCCCGCCGCCTTCGGCGGCGGGGATGATAGATCTTTTTACTTTAAAAAAAATACAATATTTAAAAAAAATTTTTACTCTCCCCTCTCTGACAGACGTATTAATATTAAACAGAAGGAGAGAAGACATGGCTAAAAAATTAAGAGAAACCGGCCAGGGTTTAACACACCACTGTGTTACAACATGTCACGGAGGACGCAATCTTCTTTTCGGTGAGGATGGAAGGAAACTCCTCATGGAAAGCATCCAGACATGCAGATCAAAATATGATTTTGAACTCATTGCCGCGGAAATTGCTTCAGGTCAGATACATCTTGTAATAAAAACAGTACCCGGCGGGAAAAGCATCTCATTTATTATGCAGTATATCAAATCAGGAATTGCAGCAAAATATAACAGAACTATGGGTACAATAGGCCCATTCTGGAACGGCCGCTTTAAATCAACAGTAATAGAAACGACAGGTAATCCGGAACAGTATCTACACAACCTCTTATGTAATCTCCAGATGAAGACTCATGGGTAATCGGGATTACGAATTGCTGTATAAAATTGCAAATTCAAAAAACTATTATCCCCGCCCCCCTCAGCGGTGGAGATAATAGATTTTTTTACTTTTATTGACATTAAAAATCCATACCGGCAGGTGGATATTTTTCTTCAGAATGAGAATCTCTATCAGGAGATTATCAGTGACTCATCCGTTGTTGAAATTTGCGGCTACAGAATATCTGTAATATCAATTGAAAAACTGATTCAGATGAAAAAAGAGATAAATCCCCCCAGAGAGAAAGATCTATCCGATATCCGTGAACTGATAAAAATAATGGATACTTACAATGAACGATGATATTGAAGAACTTAAAGAAAAGATAAGAAAACTCAACCCGTCAGACTTTGACGGATACACATGCTTTAAAGAACTGTCGCCGGAACAGAGACTCGACTGGCTCGCTGAACTTGTAGTGTTTGTCTACGAATCCCGTTCATTCAGGATAAAATCTTAAAACAAAAACATGATTACCCGGATCACCCGTAAACTCTCATTTTTTTGAACATATCAGTACGCTTATGGCAAAGATGCTCAATATCCCTGAGACAATCACTCACACCGGCAAACCGGTCAGATATATGCATATCTGTTTCGAGACAATCCATTGAGTCCATGATTTCATAAGTCCGATTCATTAAATTTTCCAGTGACAGATCAATCTCTTTAAGCTCAGATTCCTCAGCTGCGGAAAATTTATTAAAAATGTATTCACTCCCCGCAAACCTGTGGTCCATCTCATCCTTCATTCTCTCCATCCGTGTCTTAATCTGAAGCACTCTTGACATAATTTTTTCAAGCCCCTTATCGCGGACCTTAACAAAGCAGACTTCATTTTTTTCGATTAGACGATTTAACAATGCAGACAACCTGCCGCGAATCATCTCCTCCCCAGCACCTGCAGGGTAAGCATTGTAGCCTTCAAATTTTTCATAAAGCGTTGGGATATTCATGATTGACCTCCGGATAAATTTAAACTTCATGTGCTTAAACAATAAAACCTTGAACTGATTATGAAAACTACTCTCAATATATTATTATGCACTTTCTGTTCCGTAATTTCAAACTTTATTAATTTATAAGCATTTAATGAAATTTATCAACTCCCTGATCTCATTTCAAGTAATACATAGCTCTTCCGGAGTTTAACTGGTAAATATTCTGAAAAGAAATACATCCTATTGTTATCTGAAGATCTTCACTCAGCGATTACATGCATTATGCAATGATTGGACAGATTCGGTATTGCATAATGCAATATTACTTTCATGTCAGAGAGATCAGGGGAATCGAAGCCGCTAATTCAGGGTTGCGCCCCGATAAAACAGCTTTAAATCCTTTACCTGATTTTTCGGGGAAAGTCTGAGAAGTATGGAAAGCAGAAATGGAAGAGGAGGATAAGCCGGTTTCAAGTTTTGATGATATTCCAGCCGGTTTAAAAGATATCCAGATTAAGTTTTTTCATCTTTCTCCATAACGTCGACGAATCTATCCCCAGTTCCTCAGAAGCTTTTGTTTTATTACCATTATTTTTTTCCAGCGCTCTGATAATACAAACCCTCTCCATCTCGGCCAGGGTAAGATTACCATCAAAAGAAGTTTCACAATGCCTTAAATGATTAGGCAGATGATTCATCCCGATATATGCTTCACGACAGAGTACAAATGCGTGCTCGATAATATTCTCAAGTTCACGGACATTACCGGGGAAGCTGTGATCCATGAGTATATTCATAACATCGTCAGTTACACCCTCAATATTTTTCCCTTTTATGACATTAAACTTTCTGATAAAATGATTCACAAGAATCGGGATATCCTCGCTCCTTGATGAAAGAGAAGGAAGAGTTATATTAATTACGTTTATTCTATAATAAAGATCCTCGCGGAATTTCCCGTTTTTTACTTCTGTCATAAGGTGTTTATTTGTCGCAGCAACGATCCTCACATCGGACTTGACCGGTGTTGTCCCGCCGAGAGGTTCATACTCCCGCTCCTGAATGTAACGTAAAAGTTTTGCCTGGATAGCAGGGGAGACCTCCCCTATCTCGTCAAGGAAAAGTGTTCCCCCTTCAGCCAGAGATATCTTCCCCGGCTTATCTTTCCGCGCATCGGTGAAAGCTCCCGCCTTGTATCCGAATAGTTCAGATTCAAGGAGATTATCAGGAACAGCCGCACAGTTGATTGTAACCAGTATTTTTTTACTTCTGCCGCTGAGGTTGTGAATACCGCGGGCGACAAGTTCCTTTCCGGTACCGCTTGGGCCTTCTATCAATACAGTGCTGTCGCTCGATGCGATGTCCGGGAGGATGACAAACAGATCTTTAAAATATTTACTCTTACTGACGATATCTTCGATTGTGTAACCGGACTCGATCTCTTTACGGAGAACCTCCATGTCGGAAATATCGCGGAAAGTTTCCACTCCTCCGATTACGTTCCCATCGTTATCTTTAAGCAGTGCGGTACTGACTGTGATGGGGATTTTATCACCTAAGGAGTTTACCACGTACACTGTTTTGTTTATTATATTTCTTCCGGTACTTAGAGTCTCTTTTAACGCGCAGGAGTGCTCACAGATACTCGCATGGAATACCTCGAAGCAGAGTTTGCCCTTTGCGTCGGATTCATCAATTTTCAGTATTTCAGCGGCAACCCTGTTAATGGATGTGATCCTGAAATTCATATCAACGGTAAAAACTCCGTCTGCAATGCTGTCTAGAATTATATTTTTTTCGCCGTTCTCTATCATATGGTACACTGTAGAAATTATCTTAAAAAAAGCAATAGAAAAGATACAATCTGACAATTATAAATTACTTTTTCAGTTTACGATTGAAATGACAGATATTAAACCTTTCAATCATCTATCCAGAAATTCCATAATATCTCTTAAAAACTCTTCACGCTTAGGGCTCATGAAACAGTGCCCCGCTCCTTTGTATTCAATCAATCGGGCATCGGGTATGCGTCCGGCTAATATGTGCGAGTTTTGCGGAGGGATAAGTATATCCTCTGCCCCTGTAACTACAAGTGTTGATGATTTAATTTTCGGGAGATCGGGATATGTCCCGAGCTTCATACTTGCAGCGAGCTGACGCCGGGCATTGTGAGCAGTAACCGGTGCTGCCATGTAGCGCTTTTTGAAATTTTCTGAAAATTCAGGGTACGCCTGAATAAACTCATCAGGGAACATCAGCTCGAGTGTCCGGCTGAAAGATCCTTCAATACCACCATCGGCTTCCATGAGTTTTTTTATTACTGCTGGATCTGCCATTACTGTTTCCTTCCCTCCGCAGAATGTGCCCCCCAGAACAAGCTTATTTACCTTATCAGGATACCTGAGAGTTAATGCCTGAGCGATAATTCCACCCATTGAAAATCCGAAAACGTGAGCCTTTTTGATAGACAGTGCATCCATCAGTGCTGCAGTATCATCTGCAAACATGTTAATGGAGAAATCCCCCTCTTCAGGAGTCACGGTACGGCCGGCTCCGCGATTGTCGAATATCAGAACACTATACTTCTCTGCTAAAGCATCTATAAGTTCATGATCCCACCATTCCATGCTCGCAGTAAATCCCATTATCAGGATAATAGGATACCCCTCCCCTTTTCGACTGTAGCAGATTTTAAGATCGTTAACATTAATAAAGTTCATAATCCCTCCGGAAAGAATTCTACGGATAATA